>JAZNLF010000030.1:0-2359 GCA_045578945.1 Clostridia bacterium
AGAGGCGAAGTTTGTTCGTAGCAAAAAGGCTTAAAATCATTGAAAAATCGAATAAAATGAGATTTTTCTGCTTCTTTAACAAATAGTATGGCGAACATGCACTATTTTCCCTTACTATTTTTGCCTTTTTGCGGTCTGGACTTTTTTTACATCCCCTTTTATGGGCTTAGAAGGGTTTATGCAATGTGTTATCCTGCATAAAGGTAAGAAAATGGCTTATATTCCCGAAGTTTGCAATTTCCTTATAAAAGCAATACACCGTGTAGCGCTCGCGAAAATCCGAAACATCCAAAAACGCCGTGTCGCCGATGGCATCAAAGCCAATCCCGATGCCGATGTCGGCCTCCAAAAGTTTTTGAATACATCGGGAGTCGTTGCTGTTTACGACCACATTCGGCACAAAACCCGCATTTTTGCAGGCGCGCAGCAGGATAGTATGCATATTGCTTTGCTCACCCCAGGAAATAAACGGCTGCTTGGAAAGCATGGACAGGGTAAGCCTTTGCTGACACAGTTTATTTTGGGAGGACGCTTTTAGCCGAAGCTCGGACGTGTAAAGCTCAAAACACTCGTATTCGGTATAAGCGTCCTTTTTTTCATCAATAATAATGTCAAAGTTTTCGAGATTTTCTTCCGAAAAGTCAAAGACCGTTTTAAAAATAATATTCGGGTACTTTTGGTGGTATTTTATGATAAGGTCCGTAATCTGATTGCGGTTTGCCCGCACAAGCAATTTAATCTCGCGCGTATCAGATGGCTTTGTTGACACTTTTTCGACGGCAGAGTCAAGCTCGCGAAAGACCGCGCACAAATGCTGCTGAAAGATTTTGCCGTTTTGATTTAAAAGAATTTGATTGCAGCGTCTGTCAAAAAGCTGCACCCCAAGCTCCGACTCCAGCCTTTTTACAGAGGCGGAAACAGAGGAGGCGGGCACGGAAAACTTTTCCGCGACCTTTGCAAAGTTTTCGTATTTTGCGCTTTCGTAAAAGTATCGTAATTGCAAAATTTCCATTTTTTTCACTCCTTTTTTATATTGTAGCATACTTTTGAAAGTATGGCAATACCAATTTATGCTATTCTTTACAATGCTGTAGGAGGGTGGTAAAATAAGAAAAAAAGAAGGAGTGTTGAAAAAATGAGTAAAACAGAGATTAAGTATCTAACCCTATCGCAGGAAGACCTGATTGAGGCGGGCGCTTTTGATTTGGTGCTTGCCAGAGAAGCGCTTGAGGACGGACTTTTTAAATTCCAAAATGACCGCATCCTGTTCCCTGATAAGATTGTGCAGATTTTCAATCAGGAAACGCAGGAGCGCATCAACTGCCTCCCTGCAACGCTTTTGGATGACAAAATCTGCGGCGTAAAGTGGGTATCCGTATTCCCCCCGAATCCGCGCCGCTACGGCGTGCAGAATCTGTCTGCCTTGACTGTGCTTTCTGAAATTGAAAAGGGCTTCCCCGTCTGTGTGATGGACGGAACGCTTTGTTCAAACATCCGCGTCGCGGCCATGGGTGCAGCCGCAGCCCGCGTTCTCTCCCGTGAAAATTCCGAAGTGATTGGCTTTATCGGCGCAGGCGAACAGGCAAAAATGCATTTATTGGGCATGAAATCCGTTCGCCCCGGTTTGCGCGTATGTAAGGTAGCTGCCAAGGAGAAAGAAGAAGAGGCCGCCTTTATTCGTGACTTAAGCCCGCTTTTGCCCGATATGGAATTTATAGCTTGCGATACAGTGCTTGAAGATGCGATAAGGGATGCTGACATTATCGTTACAGGTACAAGCGCACAAGCCCCTCTCCTCAAAGCCGCATGGATTAAGGAAGGTGCATTTTATAGTCATATCGGCGGCTGGGAGGATGAATACGCCGTTGTAGAGAAGGCGGATAAAATTGTATGCGATGATTGGGAAACTGTAAAGCATCGCACCCAAACTGTATCAAGATGCTACAAGGATGGCATTATCGGTGACAGCGATATCCACGGCAATTTAGTGGATGTACTCGCAGGTAAGATAGCGGGGCGCGAAAACGATAAGGAATTTATTTACTTTAATGCGGTCGGCCTCTCTTATGTAGACGTATCCATTGCGTATGCGATGTACCAAAAGGCTTTGGAAGCGGGCGTTGGTACATGGAGCTATCTGCAGGAAAAAATGATTTTTGAAAAAGACCTTACGGGGAAGGTTAGGTTTTAATGAAGGATTTGCCTTGTGGCAAATATGAAGCAGTGGCATTGTCACTATGAAGAAAATTCGCTTTGCGAATTTATGAAGCGAAGCGTTACTAAATGTTGCAAAGCAACACTTCATTAGCGGAGCGTCTTCATTGTCTGAGACAACTTCATGTTCCTGAAAGGAATGCTT
>JAZNLF010000031.1:0-1775 GCA_045578945.1 Clostridia bacterium
TATTTATAGGTGCATAACTCGCGAAGCCCCATTGGCCCGCGCGCATGCAGCTTTTGTGTGCTGATACCGATTTCTGCGCCAAAGCCGAATTCACCGCCATCGGTAAAGCGCGTGGAAGCGTTTACATAGACGGCTGCCGCATCTACTGCCGATAAGAATAGCTCGGCATTTTCGCGGTTTTCCGTCACAATGGCTTCGGAATGCCCCGTGGAATACTGCAGAATGTGGGAGAGCGCGTCCTCTACGGAGTCCACCACGCGAATGGCGAGAGTAAGGTCTAAAAACTCGGTGGCATATTCCGTCTCCGTTGCTGCATCGACATCAATGATTGCGCGTGTTCTGTCGCAGCCGTATAAAGAAACACCTTTTTCGGTGAGTGCGTTTTTGGCACGCGGCAAAAATTCTTTTGCAATATCCTGATGCACAAGGAGCGTTTCTGCGGCGTTACATACGCCGGGACGCTGCGCCTTTGCGTTTACAATAATATTTTCCGCCATGGCAAGGTCCGCCGTACTGTCTACAAAAATATGGCAGTTACCTGTACCTGTTTCAATAACGGGGACAGTTGCATTTTCTACGACATTTTGAATTAAACGGCCGCTGCCGCGCGGAATCAAAACATCCACATATCCGCGAAGGCGCATTAAGGCAGTCGCGGCTGCACGGTCTGTGTCCGACACAAGCTGGACAGCATCCTTCGGGAACCCGACGGCTTCGAGTGCGCCGCGCAAAGCGTCCGCAATAGCGATGTTGGAATGAATGGCGTCACTGCCGCCTTTTAAAATGACTGCATTTGCCGTTTTTAAGGCAAGGGAAGCGGCATCCGCCGTAACATTGGGGCGGGATTCGTAGATAATGCCCAAAACGCCCATCGGTACAAGCACTTTTTGAATGGTAAGACCATTGGGGCGTTTTATCGTTTCCACAATTTCACCGACGGGGTCGGGCAGTGCGGCAACATGGCGCATGTCTGCCGCCATACTCTGTATCCGTGCGGGGGAAAGGGACAAGCGGTCAATAAGCGCGTCGCTTACACCTTTTTCGCGTGAGTGGGAAACATCTATTGCATTGGCAGCCAAAATACTTTCACTATGCGCCTCGAGCGCATCTGCCATTGCCAAAAGCGCTGCATTTTTCTCGCTTTCCGAGTAGCGCGCCAGTATGCGCGCGGCATTCTTTGCATTTTTTCCGAGCATTGTCAAATCTGCCATTTATTGATTCCCTCCCAAAAAGCGTGTGCCTGCAGGATGCCCCTCTAAAATATCATATAAAATCTCGGGGCGTTCACCGCCTGCAACGATAACGTCAATCCCGGCCTTTGCGGCAATCTGCGCGGCTTTGACTTTGGTTGCCATACCGCCTGTGCCGAGCGTACCTGCAGAGCCGCCTGCCATTTCTATGATTTCGGGTGTAATTTCTTTGACCACGCGTATGAGGCGTGCATCGTCATTTTTGCGCGGGTCACTGTCATAAAGTCCTTCAATATCCGTCAGGATAATCAGAACGTCTGCCTTTGTAACGGTGGCAACAACGGCACTTAAAGTGTCATTGTCACCGAATTTCAACTCATAGTCAGAAACAGGGTCATTTTCATTGACAATCGGGATGGCACCATACGCCAAAATCGTGTTGAAGGTGTTTACAACATTCCTTTCGCGTTCGGCGTGGTCAAGAATATCCTTTGTCATCAAAATCTGTGCCACCTGATAGCCGTATTCCGCAAAAAGACGGCCGTAGATGTTCATAAGTTCACATTGGCCGACGGCGGCTGCCGC
>JAZNLF010000032.1:0-11647 GCA_045578945.1 Clostridia bacterium
CCTCAGCGTGTCGATAAACCTATCGACACGCTGGCAGACGAGGAAAAAGGAAGGGAAATCTGTTCAATGCAAGCTCGTCGGCGTACGAGGGTACGGTAGAGATTGCATTGGACGGAAGCAAGCAAAATCCCCTGAAAACTGCGGTTTTCAGGGGATTTTAAATATTAGAGTTATTTGAACTTTATCGGTTCGTCGAAAATCGCCGAACCCTACAAAAAATTTTAAAAATTCTATTTTTGCTTGCGGTTAACCGACTTTTTCGACAGTCTGAGGAGCTGTAAAATGATACAGCTCCTTTTCAGTGGGGATAGAAAAAATAGGTTTTTTTGAAGAAAAATATTGAAATTTATATGAAAATGTGCTATTATATTATAGGAGCAAAACTACAAAAGGGGGTATTTTGGAATGAAGAAGATTTATGAAGGAAAAACAAAGGACGTATATAGCCTTGAAAACGGCAACGTACTTTTAAAATTTAAGGACGATTGCACGGGGAAAGACGGCGTATTTGATCCCGGTGAAAATTCGGTCGGACTTAAAATCGAAGGCATCGGCAAAGCCAATCTCCGCACCTCTGTATATTACTTTGACCTTCTCAAAAAAGAAGGGATTAAGACGCATTATGTAAGCGCAGATGTGGAAGAAGCTACGATGGAGGTTCTGCCCGCTAAGGTTTTCGGACACGGTCTTGAAGTAATCTGCCGCCTTGTTGCAACCGGCAGCTTCATCCGCAGATACGGCGAATATATCGAAGACGGCACACCTCTTCCCGGCGGCTATGTAGAATGCACCTTCAAGAATGACGAAAAGGGAGATCCGCTTGTTACAGGGGAAGGCCTTGCGGCACTTGGCGTTATGAGCCCCCAAATGTTTGAAAGCATGAGGGAACAGACGCTGAAAATTACAAAAATTGTTGCAGATGATTTAAAGGCAATCGGGCTTGACCTTTGGGATATCAAGTTTGAATTCGGTTACAATAACGGGGAAGTTATCTTAATTGACGAAATTGCTTCCGGTAATATGCGTGTTTATAAGGATGGCGAAATTGTAAATCCTGTGGAGCTGACGAAGCTCATTTTAGCCCGCTGATTTCCCTACATCATGAAAGGGAGGTAAGCCATGACAGAAGCGCTTATCAAAAGAATCAACGAACTTGCGAAAAAATCTCGCGAGGAAGGCCTTACGGAAGCGGAAAAGGAAGAACAGGCACAGCTTCGAAAAGCCTACATTGCAGAATTTCGGCAGGGAATGCTCGGTACACTTGAAAATATATATATTGTAGACGAAAATGGCAATAAGAAAAAAGTGGAACGAAAAAAATAGTGAAAAGACCTTTTCTTCAATCGTTTAGCTGAAGAAAAGGTCTTTTTTTGCTATTATGATATTTACACAAAAAATGCGTTTTAAGATTTTTACTCTGCGGCGTGGCCGTGCTCTTCCTTATGACAGCAGCTGCTGCAGCAACCGTCACAGCTTTTGCCTGCAAATTCGATGTTATTGTTCTTGCAATAGTCTTCAATCGCGGCATGAATAGCCTCCTCGGCTAACACGGAGCAATGCAGCTTTGCGGGGGGAAGCCCGTCTAAGGCTTCGACAACGGCTTTGTTTGTCAAAGCGAGTGCTTCTTCCACAGATTTGCCTTTGACAAGCTCGGTCGCCATACTGCTTGTGGCAATCGCGGCGCCGCAACCAAATGTCTGGAATGAAATATCCTGAATGATTTGGTTTTCATCAATTTTCATATAGATTTTCATAATATCGCCGCACTTGGCGTTGCCGACAGTACCGACGGCGTTTGCATCCGCCATCTCGCCAACGTTACGCGGATTTTGAAAATGGTCCATTACTTTTTCTGAGTACATGTATTTATCGTTCCTTTCATTTTTTCGTATAAAGCGGGGACATGGCACGCAATGTGCCGACAATATCAGGCAGTATCTCTAAAAATTTATCAACCTCTTCCTCGGTGTTGTCAGCGCCGAGGCTGATACGCAAAGAGCCGTGTGCAATTTCATGCGGAAGACCAATGGCCAAAAGCACATGCGAGGGGTCTAAGGACGCTGAGGCACAGGCGGAACCGCTTGAGGCGGCAAAGCCCGCAAGGCTGAGCTTTAAAAGCAAAGATTCACCTTCAATATAGCGGAAGGAGAAGTTTGCGTTCCCCGGGAGACGATTTTCCCGATCCCCGTTTAAAAGCGTTTCAGGAATGGTGCTTAAAACGCCGTTTATGAGCTTGTCGCGAAGGGCTTTTACGTGCGTAGTGGTTTCTTCCATGTGTGCAACCGCGTCAGAAAGTGCCTTTGCCATGCCGACGATATATGCCGTGTTTTCTGTGCCTGCGCGCATGCCACGTTCCTGACCGCCGCCGTGAATAAGGCGCTCAATTTTCGTGCCCTTTCGGATATAGAGGGCACCAATGCCCTTCGGTCCATGGAATTTGTGGGCGGACATGCTGAGCATATCTACCCCGAGTGCATTGACGTCAATCGGTATGGTGCCGACGGCTTGTACTGCATCCGTGTGGAAAAGTACGCCTTTTTTGTGTGCAATCTCGCAAAGTGCGCGAATCGGCTCTATTGTACCGATTTCGTTATTTGCAAACATAATGGACACGATGGCCGTATCGTCACAAATTGCATTTTCAAGGTCTTTTGGAGATACAAGGCCGTTTTCGTCAACGGGCAGATATGTAACCCGAATGCCTTGCTTTTCTAAAAATTCCGCAGTATGCAAAATGGCGTGATGCTCAATTTGGGAGGTAATAATATGCTTTTTGCCACTCTTTAAAACAGCACCTTTTATCGCCCAGTTATCCGCTTCGCTGCCCGAGGCGGTAAAGAAAATTTCGTTTTTATTGCAACCGATGCAGCGCGCTATCGTCTCTCTCGCGGCATCTACATCGCGTGCGGCGCTGTTGCCGAGCGTGTAGAACAAGGAGGACGGATTGCCGTATTGCTCCTTAAAATATGGTAGCATCGCCGCCGCGACATTTTCGCTGACGCGTGTGGTCGCCGCATTATCGAAATATATCATGCTATCATTCCTTTCCGTTATAATAGGTATTATACACTCTTTTTTCGGTTTATTCAACCTTTTTTTTAAAATTTGGAAAAGCATTTGATTTTCGATGCAAAAAAACCCCTCTTTTGTATGCATTTCAACAAAAGAGGGCGTGCATTTTATCTGTGATAAAGTTTTTTCGTCTGGTATTTCGGCTCACACGTTAAATGTATGCCGAGCTTTCTGTAAATATCCTTGTCCACCTGCGACAAAAGCACCGTGGAATGTGCTTCGCAGCCGCAGAGCGCGGAAAGCTGCTCGGTTGCGAGTTTTGCAGTTTCATTTTGTACGGCGCTCATCGTAAGCGCAATCAAAACCTCATCGGAATGCAACCGCGGATTGTGATTGCCTAAAATGTTGGTTTTTAAAGCCTGAATCGGCTCAATGACCGACGGCGCAATAAGATGCAGACTATCGTCAATGCCGCCTGCCGCTTTGACGGCGTTTAAAAGTGCCGCCGAGGAAGCGCCCAGGAGATTTGAGGTTTTCCCCGTGACAATCGTGCCGTCATGCAGCTCGATGGCCATTGCGGGTTCATCGCCCGTTTCGGCACTTTTGGAAAGCGCGGCGCCTACGACGGCGCGGTCATCGGTTGTGATGCCTGCATGGTTCATAATAAGTTTAATTTTTTCAGAAGGCTCCTCCGTCCATCTGCCGAGACGACATTCGCAAAGTGCGTCATAATACCGCCGAATAATTTCGCTGTGTGCGGCGCGTTTTACAATCTCGTCATCCACAATGCAGTCCCCTACCATATTCACACCCATGTCCGTGGGGGATTTGTAGGGACTTTCCCCTGCAATACGTTCAAAAATAGCATTCAGAACAGGGAAGACTTCAACATCGCGGTTATAGTTTATCGCAATCTTCCCGTATGCATCGAGATGATACGGGTCAATCATGTTAACATCATTTAAATCTGCCGTAGCCGCCTCATAGGCTAAGTTTACGGGATGATTCAAGGGGAGATTCCAGATAGGGAAGGTTTCAAACTTTGCATATCCTGCCTTTACGCCGCGCTGGTTTTCATGATAAAGCTGGGAAAGGCAGGTCGCCATTTTGCCGCAGCCGGGACCGGGCGCGGTGACAACGACTAAGGGACACGTCGTTTCAATATACGGATTTTTGCCGAAGCCCTCATCACTTACAATATGTGCCAAATCTGTGGGATACCCTGCAATCGGATAGTGAATGTATGTTTTTACGCCTAACTTTTCAAGCTTTTCCTTAAAATTGACGGCAGAGGGCTGCCCATCAAACTGGCTGATAACAACGCTGCTGACAAAAAGACCTTTTGCACGAAGCGCGTCGATAAGGCGCAAAACGTCCGCATCATAGGTAATGCCAAGGTCGCTGCGCATTTTGTTTTTCTCAATGGCATCGGCATTTATTACAAATACAATTTCCACATCTTTTGCGATATTCTGGAGCATGGAAACCTTACTGTCCGGCCGAAAACCGGGCAGAACGCGTGCAGCATGAAAATCGTCAAAAAGCTTGCCGCCAAACTCAAGATACAGCTTGCCGCCAAACTGTGAGATGCGTTTTTTGATTTGTTCGGATTGCTTTTTTATGTATGCGTCATTATCAAATCCTATCTTTGGCATGGTATCCTCCCTAAAACAAACACTATAAAAAATTATACCATGAGAACAAAAAATGTCAAGTATTTCTTTTACGAATTCATATCAAGTTGCCGCACAGTTATCTCTACATTGTCCACAACAATGCCTGTCAGCGCTTCCACAACAGACTTAATTTGACAGGTGATGCGCGCGGCGGTCGACTGTATTTTTGTGCCGTATGTAAAATTAAGTTCTAAAAGGTAATCAATGCTTTTTTCGTGGTGTACTACGCCGCAGCTCCACACCTTTGTAACGGCAGGCTCTTTTTTCGCCTCATGTGCGCCGATTGTGATTAAAACGCTGTTTGCAATCGTAAAATCCCCGAGATAGCTATACGTGGGGCGCATGATGGTTTTTTCGGCCGTGGTGCGGCGCGCGGGTGCGCGGAAAATTTGCAACGGATCTAAAAAGTAGCCTGAAAAATCACGCTTGATTGCAAATGTGGGCACAGGAATTACGTGCTTGCCCTCGGTGTTTCGGATACGGCTTGCCGTTTCGATTTCCTCCGCCGTCGCAACAGATTCAATGGGTATCATTTCCGTCGGCGCAGGCAGGGAGAGTGTGGCGGCAATTTTTTCTATCATGGAAACGGACGTGCCTACAATTATGATTCTGTCTGCATTTGCGCTTTGTATCGCCTCACGCACGGCAGCGGCATGGGAAGACTCAAAGAAAAGCGCGCGCTTTACGGAGGCAAACTTTGTTTTCTCGGATTTGGCGGATACACCTGCCAAAACCGCGTTGCCGCGGATTAAAAGACCGTCATCAATAATAAGCGGAATGCCGCGGGAAGAAGCCACTTCCGTCACACGATAGCTTTTTCCTGTGCCGCTTGGCCCGACAAAGCCATAAACCTTCATTTTCTCCATTCCTCTCTCAGCCGTCACGCCGCGGCGACATTTTTACAAAGCCGTTTATAATGTGTGCGCGGTTTACAAAATCGCGCGCATTTCTGCCGCGTGCAGTACGCCCTTCCACAATGTAGCCTGCGGGCAAAACGTCCACCACGATGCCATCCGTCACGCGGTAAAGCCTATCTGCATCCTTGGTAGCGTTATAGCTGCCCGAAATCCACTCGACCAAGGTGACGGCGTCACCCTTTTTAAATTCATGGCGGCGACGGCGCCGCATATTATCAAGGAGTATTTCCCGATTATCCTGCAGTATAATCTGGCGTAGCTCATGCTCAATTTGTCTGCGCTTTAAAAGCCTTGCCATTTTGCGATCGGTTGATGTTTTCATGCGTTCTCCCTCCATAATAAGCGTCAGTTTTATATTATTATATGCAATTTTAAAGAAAAAGTCAAGGTAAGGCGTTTTTTTTATCAGGCCTTGTGCATATTCTTTTTGCAAAACGGATAAATTATGGAAATAAAAGGGAGATAAAATAGGAAGACAATGTTTTTCGTTTGAAGGACTTGACTTCATAGGAAAAAAATGGTATACTTATCATGAATGTTTTGTTCGGAAAATAAATATGGAGGATATATTGTGACAAAAAAACAAAAACTTAAAATTATACCGCTGGGCGGACTGGATGAGATCGGAAAAAATCTGACCGTCATCGAGTACGGGGATGAGATTCTGGTTATCGACTGCGGTTTGGCTTTCCCGAGCGAGGCGATGCTGGGGATAGACCTTGTTATACCTGATACTTCGTACCTTGCGCGCAATCGCGATAAGGTAGTGGGTGTACTTTTAACGCATGGGCATGAGGACCATATCGGCGGTATGCCGTATGCTTTCCGCACATTCAATGCCCCTGTGTACGGCACACGGATGACGCTCGGCCTTCTGACGCATAAGCTTAAAGAGCATGGTATGGTAAATGAGGTGGAGCAAAATACCGTAAAACCCGGTACAATCAAAAATATCGGGAAAAACTTCAAGGTCGAATTTATAAACGTAAACCACAGTATTGCAGGCGCGGTGGCGCTCGCCATTCACACCCCTGTCGGCGTTTTGGTGCATACGGGTGACTTTAAGATTGACTGTACCCCCATAAATGGTGAAATGATAAATTTGACGCGCTTTGGCGATTTGGGACGTGCAGGCGTTTTGGCACTCTTTTCCGACAGTACCAACGTAGAACGCGCGGGCTATACCATGAGCGAACGCACGGTGGGCGAACGTTTCGATGAGATTTTCGCAAAATCCGATAAAAAGCGTATTATTGTCGCTTCCTTTGCATCAAATGTGCATCGTATTCAGCAGATTATCAATTCGGCAGTCAAAAACAAGCGTAAGGTTGCCGTTTCGGGACGCAGTATGCTGACAATTGTGGATGTTGCCGCTGAGCTTGGCTATTTGCATGTGCCAAAGGGTACAATTATCAATATTGAGGATATTAACCGCTATAAGCCGCATCAGCTTGTCATTGTAACGACAGGCAGCCAGGGCGAGCCGATGAGCGCGCTCACGCGCATGGCGTTTTCCGACCATAAGACGGTGGAAATTGGCGCGGGCGATTTGGTAATTTTATCTGCAAATCCCATTCCTGGGAATGAAAAAGCCGTTTCGGGCGTTATCAATGAGCTCTTTAAAAAGGGCGCCGAGGTCATCTATGAATCCTTGGCAGAGGTACATGTTTCGGGGCACGCCTGTCGGGAAGAATTAAAACTTATGTTGGGGCTTGTAAAACCAAAATATTTTATCCCCGTGCATGGAGAGCATCGCCATTTGGTGCGCCACGCGGCACTCGGCGTGCAGATGGGTGTTAAGCCCGAAAATGTATTTGTTATGGGGCTTGGCGAAGTGCTCGAAATCTCGCAGGAGGGCGCCGTGCAAACAGGAAATGTTACAGCGGGGCAAGTGCTTGTGGATGGTATCGGCATCGGCGATGTCGGCAGTATTGTGCTGCGTGACAGAAAGCATCTTGGGGAAGAAGGCCTGATTGTTGCCGTTGTAACGCTTTCGGAAAACCGCGAGATTTTATGCGGGCCTGACATTATCTCGCGCGGCTTTGTGTATGTCAGAGAGAGCGAAGACTTAATCGAGGAAATGAAGGACATTGTTTTGGATGCCATTTTGGCAGAATGTTCAAACAGACATGGGGATTGGAACGCAATCAAAACAGCTGTGCGAAACGCTTTGGGTGACTTTATCTTTGAAAAGACAAAACGTAAACCGATGATTTTACCGGTAATTATGGAAATATAAAGGAGAGAAAAAATGAAAGCCGTAATGTATGGTGCAGGGAATATCGGGCGCGGATTTATCGGACTTTTGCTTCAGCAGTCCGGCTACAAGGTGTCATTTGTAGATGTAAACCCTGCAGTAATTGAAGCGATGAATACGGCGCACCGCTATCCCGTAGAGATTCTTTTGGAGGATGGCGTGCGCGAGGACTGGGTAGAGGATATCGACTGCGTAGACGGTAAGGATGTTGAAGCGGTAGCGGCGGCAATTGCCGCGGCGGACGTGATGGCAACGGCGGTCGGCGTTAATATTTTAAAGTTCATTGCCGCCCCGATTGCAGAAGGTCTTAAAAAACGCTGGCAGGATGGGAATGAAACGCCGTTTAACATTATTATCTGTGAAAATCTGATTGGTGCGGACCGCGTACTTAAAGAACTGATTTCACAAAATTTAGATGCGGCACAAAAAGAAAAGCTTAATGCACTCGTCGGCTTTGTAGAAGCGTCCATCGGCCGTATGGTACCTGTGCAAACGCCCGAAATGCAAAAGGGTAACATGCTTCGCGTTTGTGTAGAGGCCTATGACAAGCTGCCGCTTGATAAGGCTGCGGTAAAGGGCGATTTTCCGCCGATAAAGAATGTCATCTGGTACGAGCCTTTCAGCTTCTATATTGAAAGAAAGCTCTACATTCACAACATGGGACATGCCATGACGGCATACCTCGGTGATATTTTGGGTTATGAATACATCTGGCAGGCAATTGAAAATCCGATTGTGGAACTGATGGTCTTGCGTGCGATGACAGCGTCTGCCATTGCGCTTGCAAAACGCCATGGTGCAGATGTAGCACCGCTTTTTGACCATGTGCAGGACCTTGTGCGCCGCTTCGCCAATAGACGCCTTGGCGACACGGTCAAACGTGTGGGCGGTGACATAAAGAGAAAGCTGTCTCCTGAGGACAGACTCATTGGTGCATACAATATGTGCCGCGAACAGGATGTGGATACAACCTTTATCGCAGCAGGTATTGCGGCGGCACTTCGCTTTAGCCATGACGATGTGATTCGCGAAAAATCCGCAGACGAAATTTTGACGGAAATTTCCAATCTTTCAGATAAAACGGAAATTTTGCATACATTAAAACGTTTTCAGGATGGCGAGAGTCTTGACGCGATCCTAAAAGCTTTGAAAAGTGAGGCAAGACAATGAACACACAAATGAAGCGGTTTATTGTATGGATGGCAGGGATTCCCATATCGCTTGCAATATGTGCATCCGTCGTACTTCTTTTAATGCGCCTTGAGGGTACGCTTTTCTATCTTGCTTTGCTATTTCTCTTTCTCCTTGGCGTAGCCGTTTTGGTTATAAGCATGGTGCGAAGCCGCAAGAATGAAAAAATTGTCAACAAACTTTTGGATATCCTGTATAAAGACGCAGACCCAAAAGCATTTATTGCCGCATCCAAAGCGCAAATCCAAAAAACGCGCAACAAAGCATTAAAGGGTACGCTTTCTTTTAATTTGGCAATCGGTTACGAGGCTGACGGCAATTTCGGGCGTGCAATTTCTGTTATGAAGGAAACGCTGGACCTAACAGCAGATGGCCTTACGAAAGCGACGTACTATTTAAATCTTGCGTCATTTTATGCGCAAAAAGGTGCGGTCAATGAAGGGCTTGAGGCTTATCAGGCAGGGCGGCGGTATATAGATAAAAAACGAAAGTATATTCCCGCAGCATACACGCTTTTTGTGCGCGGACTCCTCTTTTATGCCGAGGAGAAGGATGCGGATGCACTTGACAGCTTCAAAAAGATAAATATGGAAGAATTTGAGGACCGTCATTCGGTGACAAAGCTGCAGCTTTATATGGCACGCGCATACAGCCGTATGGGCAATATCAAAGAGGCACGTGTACTTTACGGCAAGGTGCGGCAACGCAAAACCTATCCGTATTTGTTGTCGTGCGCAAACGCTGAAATAGAAAATTTGCAGGAAAAATAAAAAAGTGGGATTTTTACTGTCATATATGGGTTTTGTATGCTTGACAAAGGTTATTTTGCAAGGGTATAATAGAGATACATAAGAAATAACGGGGTTCTCTGTTATTTACGTTAAATTTGAATTGGAGGAAAAGCTATGTTTGTATCAAAATTTGAGTTTGCCCCCGCTGAGTGGCTTCCTTTTAAGGATCGCAAGGTTTTGGACAGTGTGCTTTTGGAAGATTATCATGCACATGAGGGCAAAACCTTTGAAAATCCGGATTTTGAACTGAAGATTGTATACGATGTACATAACTACTTTGCAATCGACCTGTTCCAGAGAATCCGCATGTCCGACGTGGAGGACAAGAAGCTGGTTGTAATCTTGCCTTCTCCCGAAAATGCAGTGTTCATCAGCGTTGCGGAGGCAATTAATAAATATCGCGTCAGCTGCCGCAATTTGCATGTATTCTTCTTATATGAATACGCAAACGAAAAGGGTGACGTTGCACCCTGGCAGAGTCCGTACAGCCGTTCGGGCCATTTCATGCGTTATTTCTACGACCGCGTAGATGCAGAGCTTCGCATGCCGATGGAACAGATTCACTTCTTCACAAAAGAGAACTGGAAGGATTATTCCGATATGATTGCCAAAGAAGGCGGCGCAGATGTTGCATATACGGCAACAAGCTGGTCCGGCGGTATCGGCGCAATTGATGCGGAATCCTATCCCGCAAAGACAATGGACGAATTTTTGGCAATGGGTTCAAACTATGTAACACCGATGCCCGAAATGATTGCACATGACTCTTTAAGAGGAATGTTTGGTTGTGCAGGCGATTTGGGTAACGTACCTCCCTGCGCCGTTACAGTCGGCCCGCGTGATATTGCTGCTGCAAAAACACGTGTTGACGTTGAATATTTGTCCGCTTGCGGCGGCTCTCCCTCGCATCAGAAGCCGGCCTGCAAGCTTGCACTCTTCGGCCCGATTGACCCGACAAATCCCGCCTCTATGCTCCGCTTGTATCCGGGTGTTTGCTATATGTCTGAGGCTGTAGCATCCAAGTCCGTATACAGAGAGGACAGAGATTGGATTCAAGAGGAAATCGACGCAATTAAAAAGAAAGAACAAAACTAAGGGGAGGTAGAGAAGAATGAACAGAGCTTTATTTGATTTTGCACCATCGGCATGGCTTCCGACGCAGGACAAAAGCGTTTTGGAATATTGCCGCAATATTAAAAGAGAAGAAATGGAGATTACGAACGAAAACGGATACAGTGTCCGTGTTGTTCCGCATCCCTCAAGCTGCTGCGCACTTGAGCTTTTCAACTGGATTTACCGCTCCGATGTAGAGGATAAGAAGACGGTTATCGTTTTCCCGAACTCCTGGAGAGACATCTACGTTTCCGTGGCAGAAATGTGTAACCGCAACAACGTCAGCGCAAGAAACATTCACGCCTTTTGCATGGATGAATACGCAGATGAAGACGGCAACGTTGCACCGATTACCTATTCAAACTCTCTGGGCGGCTCCTTCCTCAGCGAATTTTATATGAGCTTCCGTGAGGATTTACGTCCGAAATTGGAGCAGATACACTACTATACAAATGAAAACATTTCTTACTACTCTGATTTGATTGATGAAGCAGGCAACGGCGGTGCTGACCTTGTTATTTCTGCAACGGGCTGGATTGGCCACACGGCATTTATTGATCCTTGCACAAAGAAATTCTCGGCAGACACGCTCGAAGAGTTTTTAGAGCTTAAGGCAGGTTTTGTTGATAATCATCGTCTTACGATTATTCAAAACTCAGGGGGTAACGGATCCGGTGACGTGTATCATAC
>JAZNLF010000033.1:0-11004 GCA_045578945.1 Clostridia bacterium
TTTTAGCTCTCGCTAAAGCATCGCTCGTTCCCTTGCTTTTCCTCTCCCCAAAAAGTCCCGGTGGACTTTCCGGGGTCCCCGAAAGTCGCAAGACTTTAAGGGGAAAAGGAGCAACAGAGCAATAACGGCATGTTTGCAAAAGCAAACTGCTTTAAGCGACAGTTGCGACGCAGCGGCGAGGTTTGTTCGTAGCAAAAAGGCTTAAAATCTTTGAAAAATCGAATAGAATGAGATTTTTCTGCTTCTTTAACAAATAGTATGGCGAACATGCACTATTTTTCCCTTATTATTTTTGCCTTTTTGCGATCTGGGCTTTTTTTACATCCCCCTTAATAAACACCTGCGCTGCCGCGCATATATCCCGCGGTTACTCCGAAATACTTTGCAATCTTCGTTGCCGTTTCCGCATCCGGTTCTATGTAACCGCTTTCTAAATTCTCAATCATTGATAGTGGCATGCCGACTGCTTCGGCAAGTGTTTCCTTTGACACATGATCCTTTTCCCGTAAAAAAAGCAGTGTTTTCCCGAAAATTGTCATTTTGTTCTCTCCTTTGCCTAAAAGCCGCCAAGGCCAAGGCTTACCTCAAGGGCATCATCCACACGACGCATCGTCATACTGTCAAGATGCCCGATTTTTTCTTTCAAGCGTTTTTTATCAATGGTACGCACCTGTTCCAAAAGCACAACGGAATCCTTGGAAAGCCCGTAGTCCTGCGCGCTGACCTCAATATGCGTTGGCAATTTTGCCTTATTGATTTGGCTGGTAATCGCCGCAGCAATCACCGTGGGACTAAATCGGTTTCCAATATCATTTTGCACAACCAAAACAGGCCGCACACCACCTTGTTCAGACCCTATAACGGGGCTTAAATCAGCGTAAAAAATATCGCCTCTTTTAACAATCACCTTAGATTCTCCTCATACCCGATAACCGTTTCACAATCTGCATGAAAACAAGAACAAGCAATTCCGAGGTTAATCTCGCCCATCTCCTTATATCCCTTTTCCATGGACTGCCTCACCTGTTCGCGGCGCCTTTCCTGCATATAAAACGCTATAGCGCGGCTTATGAAGGCACTTCTTTTCATATGCGCCGCTTCGCAGCACGCGTCAAGCTCTTTGAGAAACACTTTATCAAGGCTAATCAGTATTTTTTTATGCTCTGCCATGTAACCCAAGCCTCCTATCCACTACATGTATACACTCATTATAGCTTGCGCGGCGGAAAAAGTCAAATGTATTTTCTGCCATGGAAATTCAGGTTACATTTCTATTCTTTACAACTTTTTCGCCTTCCATACATTTTATTGCATTCGGGATAAAATTTAGGAGCGTTTTTGCACACATCGCGCGTTCTCCCACATTTTCTGCGGCCAAATCGCCCACGAGACCATGGAGATACACGCCTTTTTCTGCGGCAGAAGAAACGCCTGATGCCAAAAGGCCGCCTATCATACCGGCGAGGATGTCGCCGCTGCCGCCCTTTGCCATGCCGGGATTGCCTGTCATATTAATATATGTTGTGCCGTCCCTTCTTGCGACAACTGTATACGCGCCCTTTAAAACCACCGTCACACCCCAGTCTTTGGCGAGTGCTTCTGCGGCGGTGACGCGGTTCTCCGTCAAAAATTCGATGGTTTTGCCCGTTATGTGCGCCATCTCACCCATGTGCGGCGTTACAATCACTTCCGCACGTGTATTTTTTATATCTTCCTTTTTTATATGGTAGAGTGCGTCCGCGTCGATGACCATTGCCTTTACATCCTCGGCCATTCCTTGTCGGAAGGCTTTTTCTCCTTCCGCACCGCGCCCCATGCCGCCGCCGAGCACGATAACATCTGCCTTAGGGCACACCACGCTTGCCATCGCGCCTGTAAATTTCGCCATCAGGGGCGAGAGGAGCGCTTCGGGCACAACGGCCGTGACAAGGCCCGCGCCGCACATTTGCGCCGCCTCCGCCGCCATATACACCGCGCCGCACATGCCCACGCTGCCGCCTATGACCGCCACGCGCCCTGCCATGCCTTTATGCGCCGCGCGCGAAAGGCGCGGCAGCGTGATATCTTCTTCTGTGAGCAAAAACCGCTTGCAATCTAAGGGTGCGGGTAGTGATATATCATCCGTACTGACCTCTCCGACATAGTCTGCCGAAAGCGGCGCGTAAAGCCCCAGTTTCGGAAAGCCGAAGGCAATGGTATAATCCGCCCTGACCGCACACCCGTGCACCATGCCGCTGTCCCCGTCAATGCCGCTTGGGATATCCAGCGCCACCTTCACGTTCGGGCATGCGTTCATCCATAAAATTGCGTCCTTAAAATCACCCTCGACGTTGCCGCGAAGCCCTGTGCCGAGCATCGCGTCCACTAAAAGGTAATTTTTCGCATCCTTGTCAAATGCCTGCCATGTTTTCATGGGAACGCCCATTTTTTGCGCCAGCGCGATATTCGCGGCAGCATCCGTTTCGGGGCGTGCGCCCTCTCCCACCATGACCATCAAAACAGGAATTTTCGCCGCATACAAACGACGGGCAACGGCCGCGCCGTCACCCGCATTATTGCCTTTACCCAAAAGCACGATAACGCCGTCGGGACGCAAAGCCTTGATTTTATTATATGCGGCCGTCGCCGCATTTTCCATCAAAAGGCGCCCCGAAAGCCCTATAGAGAACGATTTTTCCTCAGCTTGGCGCATCTCGGCGCAGGAAAGAATCGGTATCATTTTACTTCCTCCAACAAAGAAGTGCAATGCGGACAGCGCGTTGCCTCCTTCGCAATTTCCGTACAACAAAACGGACATTTCTTTGTCGTGACAGCTTCCTTTATTTCTTCCTTCTTCTGCCCTAAGCTTGAAAGATGGTTCATTACCTTTACAAACAGGAAAATGATAAACGCCATCAGGACAAAGTTGATAATGGATGTAATAAATGCGCCGTAGCGGATTTCCACGCCAAACAAACGAAGCACAAGGCCGCTGAAATCCTGCTTTGCAAAAAGACCGATAATCGGTGAAATCACGTCCGCGACCAAAGAATCCACAATCGCCTTAAATGCTGCACCGATAATAACGCCGACGGCTAAGTCCATCACATTGCCGCGCATGGCAAACGCCTTAAATTCTTCAAAAAACTTTTTCATTTGTATGTTCCTCTCTGTTATGCCTCGTCCGAGCTTTCCTCGTCAAGCGCTGATTCTTTTTCCACGTTGATGCCGTCAATATGAATATTGACCTTTAAAACGCTGAGCCCCGTCATGGTTTCCACCGCGTCTTTGACGCGCTCCTGAATATTCCAGGCCACATCGGGAATCCGTGCACCATAGCGCACAATCACATGCACGTCAATCGTAACCTCATTGCCGCGGATATCCGCTTTCACGCCGCGGGAAACGTTTTTCTTGCCGCCCAAAAGCTCCGCAATACCGCTTGCGATGGAAGTACCCATGCCATATACGCCGTCCACCTCACCTGCGGCCACGCCTGCTATCATTTGCACAACATCGTCTGCAATTTTCACTGTATTTTCTTGCTCTGTATTTTTAATCTCGTCCATATTGCACGTCCTTTCCGCATTTTTTCTTATTGTATCATATCCTGCGAAAAACTGCAAGGATTTCTTGAAAATCTTTTACCTGTATGTAAAGCGTTGCCTTCCCGTGGCAATTTGCATCATTTTTAAGTGGCTTTACTGCAATAAAGTGCACACTTTGCGGGCACAATCTTCTATATTCTTTCCATAATTTATATAAAAATTCAATACTTTAAAAAAATTTTCAAAAAAACCTTGTTAAATTATTATCAATGTGCTATAATGTAGCTTGTGTGAGCAGAATTTTTAACGCTTTGCAACATGAAATACGGGTAAATTTGTTTATCCGCAGAAAAAGCATATATGGAGGAATGATTTATGAGCAGAAAAATCACTATCATCGGGGCAGGCAGCGTTGGTTCGACCATCGCATACACCCTGTCGCAGGACGATATTGCGTCCGAAATCGTACTCATTGACATCAACAAGGAAAAGGTCGAAGGCGAAGTCATGGATATTATGCAGGGCACAAGCTTCCGTGACCCGATTTCCGTTATCGCAGGCGACTATGCCGATGCGGCGGATTCCGATATTGTTATCATCACATCGGGTATTGCCAGAAAGCCCGGCCAGACGCGTCTTGAGCTTGTGCAGACCAACGTAAACATCTTAAAGGCAATCACGCCTGAGATTGTAAAGGCTGCACCGAACGCACTTTATATTATTGTAAGTAATCCTGTTGATATTCTTACGTACGTATTTACAAAGATTTCGGGCCTGCCGGAGCATCAGATTATCGGTTCCGGTACACTTCTTGACACCGCACGTCTTCGTTGTGCACTTTCCGAGCATTTTTCTATCGGTCAAAAGAGCATTCACGGCTATGTGTTCGGTGAACATGGTGATTCCTCCTTTATTCCGTGGTCTTGCGCCGTGGTTGCAGGTGTGCAGATTGATGAATATGCAAGCCTTATGAAAGAAAACGGCCTTTTGGAAGAAGACCTTAATAAAGAAGAAATTATAGACTATATCCGCAAATCGGGCGGTAAGATTATTGCAGGCAAGGGTGCTACGTTCTACGCAGTTTCCGTTGCTGTCTGCCGCCTTTGCTCCGTACTTCTCTCCTCCGATGAATCCGTCCTGACAGTTTCCTCCATGATGCATGGTGAATACGGGATTGAAGACGTTGCACTCAGTGTACTCACCTTGGTCGGCCCCGGCGGTATTCGTGCGAAGGTGCCTGTACATCTTACAGACGAAGAGGTAGCAAAACTCCAAAAGAGTGCTGATACTTTAAAGGAAGTTATTGCACAGATTGAACTTTAAATACAAGGAAGGGACAGCGATATGAAATACAGTTATTATCCCGGATGCACTTTAAAGAATAAGGCGCAATCCCTTGACAAAGCCGCACGCGCCTGTGCCGAGGCTTTAGGCTTTACGCTCGAGGAAATTCCCGAGTGGCAATGCTGCGGCGGCGTGTACCCCTTAGGGCAGGACGAGGTTGCCACAAAGCTTTCCTCTGTTCGTGCACTTTGTGCGGCGCGGGATAAGGAGCAGGATTTGGTAACGCTTTGCTCCGCATGCCACCACGTTTTAAAGCGCGTCAATGACGATATGCAAAATGTACCCGCCATCCGCGATAAGGCAAACCTCTATATGGGAAATGAGGTTCCTTATCAGGGCGAAACAAACGTACTGCACTTTTTAGAGGTGCTGCGTGACCGCGTCGGGTTTGACGCACTTCGCGCGGCCGTTAAAAACCCCCTCACGGGCAGAAAAATCGGTGCCTACTATGGTTGCCTTTTGCTCCGTCCCGGCAAGGTTATGGGTTTTGATGACCCTGAAAATCCGACAATTATTGAAGACTTTATCCGCGCCATCGGTGCAGAGCCTGTGGTGTATCCTTACCGTAACGAATGTTGCGGCGGCTACATTTCTCTTCGCGAGAAGGAGCTTACGAAGAAAAACTGCACACGCATCGCATCCAGCGCAGAAGGCTTTGGCGCAGAAATGCTGATAACGGCATGTCCGCTTTGCCTTTATAACTTAAAAGAGAATGTGGATATTCCCGTTTTATACTTTACAGAAATTTTGGCCGAGGCGCTCGGCGTGGAGGTGGGCGAATGAAAAACTATGCAGAAGAGATTCGTGAAATCAGCGGTATAGACGCGCATAAATGTATGCAATGCGGTAAATGTTCCGCCGCCTGTCCCGCCTTCTCGGAGATGGATATAAAACCCCACCGCTTTGCGGCATATATAATGGAAGGAAAAATTGAGGAACTTGTAAATTCCCGTTCTCTTTCCAAATGCTTGTCCTGCTTTGCTTGTGTAGAGCGTTGCCCGCGTGATGTAAAACCCGGCAACCTCATTGATGCGGCACGGCAGCTTCTTATCCGCCGCCGCGGTGAAACGATGCTTACGCCGGACGAGGTCCCGGCACTTTTAGATGAAGCACTGCCCCAGCAGCTTTTGGTCAGTGCATTCAGAAGATACAGGAGGTAAGGTATGCAGAGAATCGGTGTATTTGTCTGCCATTGCGGCAGTAATATTGCCGCTACGGTAGATGTCGCTCGCGTTGCCGAAGCGGCCTTAAAAGAACCCGGCGTTGTTCATGCCGAGCATTATCCCTATATGTGTTCCGAGGCTGGTCAGTCCCGCATTGCCGCCGCCATACAGGAAAAGAAGCTGACAGGTCTTGTGGTCTGTTCCTGCTCTCCCCGTATGCATGAGGCAACCTTTAGAAATGCGGCACAAAAAGCAGGCCTCAATCCGTATATGGTAGAAATCGCAAACATCCGTGAGCAATGCTCCTGGATTCACAAAGATATGGAAGAGGCAACCGCAAAGGCCATCGTGCTTGCGCGTGCTGCCATCGCAAAAGTAAACCTCAACACACCGCTTACACCGGGCGAAAGCCGCGTTACAAAGCGCGCACTCGTCATCGGCGGCGGTATTGCAGGTATTCAGTCTGCACTCGATATTGCAGATGCAGGCTATCCGGTTGACATTGTGGAAAAAACCCCGAGTATCGGCGGCCGCATGAGTCAGCTGGACAAAACGTTCCCGACGCTTGACTGCTCCGCTTGTATTTTAACACCGAAAATGGTGGACGCGGCGGCGCATCCGAATATTACAATCCACACCTACAGCGAAATCGAAAAGATTTCGGGCTTTGTTGGTGATTTTACTGTGGATATTCGCAAAAAAGCACGCTTTGTTGACATAAACAAATGCACAGGCTGCGGTGCTTGTCAGGAAAAATGTCCTTCCAAGAAGGCACCGAGCGAATTTAACCGCGGTCTGAATACAAGAAGTGCCATCTACACGCCGTTTGCACAGGCAATCCCGAACGTGCCTGTTATCGACACGGAAGCATGTGTGAAGATGAAAACAGGGAAATGCGGTCTTTGCGAAAAAATCTGCCAGGCAGGCGCGATTGACTACACGCAAAAGGACGAAATTATTTCCGAAAAATACGGCGCAATCGTTGTTGCTACAGGCTTTGATGTGATAAAGCTTGACGCATATGATGAATATGCCTACAGCCAGTCCAAGGACGTTATCACTTCCTTAGAGCTTGAGCGCATCATGAACGCCGCTGGTCCTACAAAGGGCCATTTAGAGCGCCTTTCCGACGGGAAAGCGCCGAAGAACATCGTATTTATTCAGTGTGTCGGCAGCCGTTGTAATGACAGCCGCGGCAAGAGCTACTGCTCGAAAATCTGCTGCATGTATACGGCAAAGCACGCTATGCTGATTCGTGATAAATACCCGGATGTCAACGTCACCGTCTTTTATATTGACGTTCGTACGCCCGGCAAGAACTTTGACGAATTTTATCGCCGCGCCGTTGAGGAATATGGCGTTCGCTACATCAAAGGCCAGGTCGGCAAGGTTGCACCGCAGCCTGACGGTCAGCTTTTGGTAGAGGGTGCAGACCTTCTCGATAATTCGCAGATTAAGGTCATGGCAGACATGGTTGTTTTAGCCGCCGCCATCGAGCCCGAAGCATCTGTTCGCCGTCTGGCAACTATGCTGACCGCGAGCATTGACACCAACAATTTCTTAACGGAAGCACATCCGAAGCTTCGTCCCGTAGAATCGCCGACGGCAGGTGTATTCCTCTCCGGCGTATGCCAGGGCCCGAAGGATATTCCCGAAACGGTTGCACAGGCAGGTGCCGCTGCCGTTAAGGCCATCGGACTTTTGGCAAAGGATAAGCTTATGACAAACCCCTGCACCGCAACCTGTGATATTCTTTTATGTAACGGTTGCTCGACATGCGAAAATGTATGTCCCTATGGTGCAATCTCATACTCGGATAAAGAAGTCAATGACCATGGTGTGCGTGAAACACGCCGCGTTGCCGAAGTCAATAGCGCACTTTGCCAGGGCTGCGGTGCCTGTACGGTAGCATGCCCCAGCGGCGCTATGGACTTACTTGGCTTCTCCCACAGACAGCTTATAGCGGAGGTGGATGCGATATGTCAGTAAAGAAAGAATGGAAACCGAAAATTGTCGCATTTTGCTGCAACTGGTGCAGTTATGCGGGCGCGGACCTTGCAGGCAGCAGCCGTCTTGCCTATCCGGCGGACGTGAAGATTATTCGTGTGCCTTGCTCCTGCCGCGTCAACCCTATGTTTATTCTGCGTGCCTTTGAAAAAGGCGCAGACGGCGTAATCATCTGTGGCTGCCACCCCGGTGACTGCCACTACACAACAGGCAACTACTACGCCAGACGGCGTATGACACTCCTTTGGTCCATGCTCGATTATATCGGCATTGAAAAAGGGCGTACCCGTGTAGAATGGGTTTCCGCTGCAGAGGGTGTTAAGTTTTCCACTACGATGAATGACTTTGCAAAGAAAATATACGAACTGGGCGAAAACGTCAGATTGGGGGATTTACGATGCAAGAAATAATGACACGCGTACGCGCACTCCTCTCCGACGGCACGGTAAACCGTGTGCTCGGATGGAAACGCGGCGATATGCCTTACAATCCCGAGCCTGCCTTCTTTGAAACAGAAGAATCACTCGCAGATTTTGTGTATGACGGCTTTTGCGGCGCCAATCTCTCCAAGTATTTGATTGAAGCTGAAAAATTAGAGGGCAAAACACTTGTTCTCTTAAAGCCGTGTGACACCTACAGTGCAAACCAGCTCCTTACCGAGCACCGCATCTCGCGTGATAAAATCTATGTTTTGGGCGTGGGTTGCCGCGGCAAGCTCGATATGGAAAGAATACGCGCTCTTGGTATTAAGGGTATTGAATCCGTCTCGGGCGCAGAGCATGACGGCGCTGACACCTTGACTTTTGACACGGTGTACGGCCAGAAAACCTGCAATTATGCGGACGTTATGCTTTCCCGCTGCTCCGTCTGCAAGGGCAAAGAGCATAAAATTGCGGACGAGGTAATCGGCGAATCGAAGGATACGGCTTCCGCGGACCGCTTTGCCGAGGTTGAAGCCATCGAAAAGATGTCTCCCGAAGAAAAATTCGCATTTTTCCAGAGCCACCTTTCAAGATGTATCCGCTGTAATGCATGCCGCAACGTTTGCCCTGCATGCAGCTGCAGAAAGTGTGTTTTCGATAGTGATAAATTTGATTCTGCGAAAAAGGCAAACGTGGACAGCTTTGAAGAAAAGATGTTCCACATTATCCGCGCCTTCCACGTGGCAGGGCGCTGTACCGATTGCGGTGAATGCAGCCGCGTATGCCCGCAGGGTATTCCGCTTCATTTATTCAACCGCAAATTTATCCGCGATATTAACGAATTTTACGGCCCCTACCAAGCAGGTGCCGAGGTTGGCTCGCGTGCACCCTTGGTAAACTTTACGGAGGACGATCGTGAACCCAACGAAGGGAGGGACGCATGATGAAAAAAATTGCTCGTGAAAATCTGCCGCTTTTGTACGCACGTATTGCGGAAAATTCCGATTTATACCTGCCCGTACAAAACGACGGACAAACAAATTTTGCGGCATATTCCGAAGACGCAAATGTAGATTTAGACACATTGAAAACTGTAAAATCTGCAAAAGACGCATTCTTCCCGCAGAGCGAAACGCTCTACTCCTGCCAGCGTGAAGGCAAAAAGCTTTCCATCACGCCCGAGGCACTTTTAGACCGCCCCTTCGTTGTATTCGGCATGCGCGCTTGTGACGTGCGCGGTGTTGCCGTTTTGGATAAGGTCTTTTTATCCGACCCTGTGGATTCCTTCTACGCGGCACGTCGCGAACATGGCACCATGGTTGCCATCGCATGTACTGCACCCGAGGAAAGCTGTTTTTGCGGCGCATTTTCCATCGACCATACAGCCCCCGGCGCAGATGTAGACGGTATCTTCGTCGGTGACGAGCTTTGCCTTACGGCAAACACAGAGAAGGGCGAAGCACTTTTGGCCTTGCTCGGTGACCTTTTGACTGACGCTGACGATAACGCGGCAGACAAAGTGAAGGAAGATGCAAAAGCTTTGATGGCAAAGATGCCCTACGCCGACCTTTCCCTTGAAGGCTGGGGCGGTGACGCACTCGATGCAAAATTTGATTCTCCCTTGTGGGAAGCACTTTATAAGCCTTGTCTTGCTTGCGGCACATGTACTTTTGTGTGCCCCACCTGCCAATGCTATGATATTAAAGACTATAACACGGGAAGCGATGTCAAGCGTTATCGTTGCTGGGATTCTTGTATGTATTCCGACTTTACGATGATGGCGCACGGCAACAACCGCAAGAGCCAGATGCAACGCTTCAGACAGCGTTTTATGCATAAGCTCGTTTACTTCCCCGCAAATAATGATGGCATGTTCTCCTGCGTCGGTTGCGGCCGCTGTGTAGAAAAATGCCCGTCTGCCTTAAACATTGTAAAAGTAATTAAAGCATTTGGAGGTGCAAACCATGCATGAATGTACCTGTCATGAAAACTATACAAAAGACACATTGATTCCGAAGGTTGGTGTTATCACAGACATACGGCAGGAAACACCCGATGTAAAGACCTTCCGCGTCAATGCGCCTGAAGGCGGCAAGCTTTTTGAGCATATGCCCGGCCAATGCGCGATGGTATGCGCACCCGGCGTCAGCGAGGGTATGTTTTCCATTACCTCCTCACCGACCAATCGGGAATATCAGGAATTCAGTATTAAAAAGTGCGGCAGTCTGACTTCTTATCTCCACGATTTGGAGGTAGGCGATGAAATCACAGTTCGCGGCCCCTACGGCAACCACTTCCCCGTCGATACGGATTTAAAGGGCAAAAACCTTCTCTTTATCGCAGGCGGTATCGGTCTTGCACCCCTTCGCAGCGTTATCAACTATGTTCTGGATAACCGCGACGATTACGGCACTGTAGATATTCTCTACGGCTCCAGAAGTGCAGACGATTTGGTACAGCTTAAGGAAATCCGCGAAAAGTGGGAAAAAGCGCCCGGCGTCAATGTTTATCTGACCATTGACCGCGAGCAGGAGGGCTGGG
>JAZNLF010000034.1:0-3994 GCA_045578945.1 Clostridia bacterium
GGGTCAACGCCCACATGCCATTGCGGATCGCCCCTAAACCTTAACCCCCAGCATCGACCCCCGACTGGGCGTCGAAAGCCAACACCAGGAACTTCATCGATATGCCCTTCTACGGATTTTTAGGCCCGTCCTGGGAATCGGCAGAACTGACTAGGATACTGCACCACCAAGGTGTAGTATATCATATTCTTTTTATTTTGTAAAGAATTTTTTAATCTATACATTTTTACGACCGACCACGACGCGGTCATGTCCGCCAAAATCCTGCAGCACCCGAACATCGGCAAAGTATTTTTGCATCATGCTTTGCACAGCTTCCCCTTGCTGATGGCCGATTTCGAGCCCAAGGTGGCCGCCCGCCCGCAAAGCTTTTGCACTTTTTTCAATAATAACGGGATAGAATAAAAGGCCGTCCGCGCCGCCGTCTAAGGCTAAAAGCGGCTCATAAAAGCGCACATCGGGCGCGAGCGTATCTATCACCGCTGTTTCAATATACGGGGGATTTGATACTATGATGTCAAAGGTGTTCGGAATCGTATCCGCCAAAATGTCAAGCTTTACAAAAGAGGCGGGGACGCCGAGCGCGTCGGCATTCTCTTTTGCGACCGCGAGCGCGTCCGCCGAAATATCTGCGAGGGTGAGACTATCTACGGCCGTATTCTTTGCAATGGAAAGGCCGATGCACCCTGTGCCGCAGCAAAGATCCAATACGCGGCAACTTTTGGAGATAGGGATTGCCCAATCCACAAGTGTTTCCGTGTCGGGGCGCGGAATGAGCGTGGCGGGTGTGACGCGAAAGGGAAGGGAATAAAATTCTCTTTCGCCCACAATATACGAAAGCGGACATCCGTCTTTACGCTTTGCGGCAAGGGATGAAAAACGAGCCGCATCTTCTATAGACACGGCTTTATCATACAAAAACAAAAGCTTTTCGCGCGGTACGCCTAAGATATGCGCCAAAAGAACTTCGCTGTCAAGACGTGCACATGGGGCGGCGGCAAGTAATTCACGGATTACCATTTGTCATCCTCCGCATTTTCAGTCAAAACATTTTCCATTGCCATAATGGCACATTCGATTTCCTTATCCGTAGGTTCCAGCGTTGAGATGTGCTGCAGCCACACACCGGGCGCAGAGATGATGCGTGTCAGAAAATTATCGTGGCGCCCTGCGAATTTAATAAGCTCATAGCCAATCCCAACCACAAGCGGCAATGTCAAAAGCTTTATGAGTGTGCGAAGAAGCGGAGCATCAATCGAAATAAACATAGAAACAATAATGCCGACCAAAAGCACCAAAATCATAAACGATGTGCCGCAGCGCGGATGAAAGCGGCGCTGGCAGCGTACATTCTCCACCGTCAGAGGCAGTCCTTTTTCATAGCAGAAAATCGTTTTATGTTCGGCTCCGTGATACATAAAGGTGCGGCGCATATCCTTCATAAGAAGCATGGCGGCCATGTAGCCGACAAAGATAACCATGCGCATTACGCCTTCAAAAACACCGCGCCATATGCGCGTATCGAGAGTAGGAACCGCGTCCGCCAAAAGACGAAACAGACGGGAAGGAAGATACATAAAAAGACCGACGGAGAGGACGAGTGCAAATACAACACTCAAAACCATAAGGAGCGTCATTACAAAATTCTTCTTCGGCTCATCCTTTGTTTCCTCCTCAAGCCCCGCAATTTCAGCAGAACGCATCAGGCATTTGTAGCCAAAGCGCAGGGAATCGACCATGTTGAAAATGCCGCGGATAAACGGCAGTTTAAAAATCTTGTGGCGGTTTGTGCCGGGCGTCGGCCACTTTTCCAGAACAATTTCCCCTTCGGGATTTCGCACTGCCATGGCGGTGGTTTTCGGGCCGCGCATCATAACGCCTTCAATAAGAGCTTGTCCGCCGATGCTGGTTTTATGTGTTTCTTGATTCTTCATTTTATTTTCTCCTTTTAAAAAAGGTGTTTGCAAAGTTTTTATCATTATAACAGAAAACGCGCCGAAATACAAGCGCGTTTTACAGGAATTTATAAATTATTCAAATTTGTTTCCCCATGTATAAGCGGCGATAGCCGCGTGTGTTTTCCTCTGAGAGTGTGTAAAATCCGAGTTTTTTGTAGAAGCCGACAGTAGACTTTGCAGAAGCGGCGGTGTGAAGCGTCAGCATGGTCGCCCCTTCCTTTTTGGCATAAAGCGCGGCCGCCTCTATCAGTCGGGTGCCGATGCCGCTGCCTTGCACCTTCGATGCAAAACGGCTTACATAGGCAATATCGCCCGTGATATAAACGCGCACAGTGCCGACCGCTTCGCCGTCAGATGTGGCAACAAACACTTGCTTTGTTTCTAAATCACGAAGTACATCCTCCACCGTTTCTGAAAGGGCAGGACTTGCCGCAGTAGATGTGGCAAGGACGCTATAGCGTGTAAAGCCGATTTTTATAATGTCTAAAATCGCAGGAATGTCGGCTTTTGCAGCCGTTTTTATAATGATTTCTTTCATTGCATCAGTTTTACCATAACGGCTTTTTGCGCATGCAGACGGTTTTCGGCTTCGTCAAAGATAACGGAATTGGGGCCGTCGATGACGTCCTCCGTCACCTCGTAGCCGCGGTAGGCGGGTAAGCAATGCAGGAAAATTGCATCAGGCTTTGCCAGAGAGAAAAGGGCCTTATCAATGGTATAGTCGCCAAATATTTTTACACGCTCTGCTTTTTCAGCCTCTTGTCCCATGCTGCACCATGTATCTGTATAAACAACGTCAGCGTCTTTGATGGCTGCCTTCGGGTCACTTGTCAGTAAAATGTTACTGCCGCTTTCTTTTGCATCTGCCATTGCATTTTCTACAACCGTTTCATCGCAGGTGTAGCCTTCGGGCGCACCGATAGCAATATCCATGCCGACCTTTGCACAGCCGTAGAGAAGGGAGTGGGCGATATTGTTTCCATCACCGATGTATGCAAGCTTCAGGCCCTTAAAATCGCCTTTGTGCTCACGAATGGTAAGAAGGTCTGCCAGAATCTGGCAGGGATGCAAAAGGTCAGTCAGGCCGTTAATAATCGGGATTTGCCCATATTTTGCCAAATCCTCTACATCGCTGTGGGCGTATGTACGAATCATAATGCCGTCTAAGTAGCGCGACAAAACGTTTGCAGTATCGTAAATCGTTTCGCCGCGGCCGAGTTGAATATCGTTTGCACTCAAAAAGAGTGCGTGGCCACCTAATTGATGCATACCGACTTCAAAGGAAACACGCGTTCTTGTGGAGGATTTTGTAAAAATCATACCCAGCGTTTTTCCTTTTAAAAGCGGGTGGGGAATCCCGTTTTTCGTTTCGCTTTTCAGCTTTTCGGCAAGCGATAAAATGTCCAGAATTTCATCCTTTGTTAAATCATGCAGACTCAGTAAATGTTTCATAGTAATTTTCCAAGCTCCTTTACAAAGTTATCAATATCGTTTTCTTTTATGATTAGGGGCGGCAGTATCCGCAAGGTGTCCTCCCCAACAGCGCCGACCAAATAGCCACGTGCAAAAAGTGCACTTGTAAGTGCTTTTGCCTTACCGGGGACGGAAACGCCAAGCATAAGGCCGCGGCCGCGCACCTCTTTTATGCCAATGCCTAAAAGCGCATTTTTAAAGTATTCGCCCATTTTGGCAGCATTTTCAATTAAACCTTCGCGGTCAAACGCCTCAAAAACGGCAAGTGCAGCCGTGGTAGCCAGCGGGCCGCCGCCAAATGTGCCGCCGTGGTCTCCGGGGGAGAACGCTGCGGCAACAAAGTCGCGCGCACACACAGCGCCGATAGGCACACCGCCGCCAAGCGCCTTGGCAGAGGTGAATATATCAGGCAAAACGGAGGTATGCTCGTAGGCAAAAAGCTTGCCGGTGCGTCCCATACCTGTCTGCACCTCGTCAAAAATCAAAATAATATCGTTATCCGTACAGATTTGACGGACTTTCGTAAGATACGCGTCCTCTAAAACATGCACACCGCTTTCGCC
>JAZNLF010000035.1:0-4948 GCA_045578945.1 Clostridia bacterium
CGAAATCACGCTTTCGAGTGACAAAAGAAAGAAAATTGCAGTAAACGGCGTGGTTTTGGAAAAGACAAGTGCGCTCCTGGGGGAATTTCCCGTTGTGGTTTTCAGTCCCGACGAGCTGCACCTAATAAGCGGTGCGCCCGAAGGGAGAAGGCGGTTTATGGACAGCGCCATCTGCGCGCGAAAGCCGTCGTACTACAGCGTTTTACATGAATATATAAGAATCTGGAAACAAAAAAACGTGCTTTTAAAAAAAGCGCCACGCCCTGAGGACTTAGCGGTCTGGAATCTCCAGCTTGCCGCACGCGGCGCAATTTTAATGGAATACAGAAAAAATTTCTTTGCCGCGCTCGCGCCCATTTGCCAAGACTTTCACGGCGAAATTGCGGCGGGGGAAGTTTTATCCGTCCGCTATGCGCCGTCCGTGATGCTGAAAGAGGACAGAAAGGCGCAGGAGGAAGCCATTTTGGCGGCGCTCGAGAAAAAAAGCGAGGCGGAAATCGCGGTGGGGCAATCCCTTATCGGGCCGCATCGTGACGAAATCCAGTTTTTCATAAACGACCGCGCGGCACGCGAGTATGCGTCACAAGGGCAGCAGAGAACGGCGGCGGTGGTCTTAAAGGTCGCGCAGGCCGCACTTTTGGAAAAGGAAACAGGCGAAAAACCGCTTCTCCTTCTCGATGACGTGATGGGAGAGCTGGACGCGTACCGCCGCGCATTCCTGGCAGAAAATATGAAGGGGCGGCAGACCGTCATCACGGGGACGGACAAAGATGACGTCAAGGGTGCCGATGCAATTTTTTTCGTGGAGGACGGCAAAGCATGTATATCCGCATAGGAGAGGAAACAACGATTTCCATAAATGAAATTATTGCGATTTTAGACCTTGAAAATTCCACGGGCGGCAACATCATGCAGGAATTTATGAAAAAGGCGGAGCAAGATAAAAAAATAGTAAATGATGCGCGCGATTTGCCGCGTGCGATGATTATAACAGAGAAAAAAATATATATTTCGGGTATATCGGCGCTCCTCTTACAAAGACGCGCCAATTCGATAGCCTCTCGGAAATTCCGAGGGAGGGAAGGAGACGAAAAGTATGCAGGAACAAAAGTATGACGGCAGCCAGATTCAGGTTTTGGAAGGCCTTGAGGCGGTACGAAAACGCCCCGGTATGTATATCGGGTCAACCTCCTCGATGGGGCTGCATCATTTGGTTTATGAAATTGTGGACAATTCCATAGACGAGGCACTTGCAGGCTATTGCAGCCACATCTATGTATGTATTGAGGCGGATAATTCCATAACGGTTGAGGATGACGGGCGCGGTATCCCTGTCAGCATCCAGCCGCAGACGGGGCTGCCTGCAATTGAGGTTGTATTTACTGTTTTGCACGCAGGCGGTAAATTCGGCGGCGGCGGCTACAAGGTTTCGGGCGCCCTGCATGGCGTTGGTGCGTCTGTTGTAAACGCTTTGAGCCAAAACCTCGAGGCCACCGTGTATTCGGACGGCTTTGAATATCGCCAGACGTATGCGCGCGGCGCGGTCACCTCGCCGCTTACCAAAATCGGCCCGACCGACAAGCATGGCACACGCGTGCATTTTAGTCCCGACCCCGAAATTTTTGATGAGCTTGTATATGATTTTGAGGTCCTCCATAAGCGCATGCGCGAGCAGGCGTTCTTAAACGGCGGCCTTCGTATTACCTTAGAGGATAAAAGGGCGGAAGCAGAGCAGAAAATTTCCCTTTACTATGAAGGCGGCATCCGTTCTTTTGTGGAATACTTAAATAAATCGAAAACGGCGCTGCATACGGACGTTATTTATTTAGAGGAAAACCGCGAAACGTCCTCCGCGCAGATTGCCCTGCAGTATACAGACAGCTTTAATGAAACCGTGATTAGCTTTGCAAACGACATTAAAACCACCGAAGGCGGTATGCATGAAACAGGCTTCCGCAGCGGTTTAACCAAGGTTTTAAATGACTATGCAAGAAAAAATAATATCTTAAAAGAGGCAGATAAAAACCTAAGCGGCGAGGACGTCCGCGAAGGCCTGACGGCCATCATAAGCGTAAAACTGCAGGAAGCGCAGTTTGAAGGGCAGACCAAAACAAAGCTCGGAAACAGCGAAATGCGAACGCTTGTGGAAGGCATGATAAACGAAAAGCTCACCTCATTTTTAGAGGAAAATCCCACGGTAGCGCGCGCGATACTCGACAAAGCGCTCCTTGCCTCCCGCGCACGTGACGCGGCAAGACGTGCCCGCGATCTGGCGCGCCGCAAAACGGGGCTGGATTCCATGGCACTTCCAGGAAAGCTTGCAGACTGCTCCGAGCGCGACACCACCGTGACGGAAATTTACATCGTTGAGGGTGATAGTGCGGGCGGCTCCGCAAAGCAGGGGCGTGACAGAAAGTTCCAGGCCATTTTATCCCTTTGGGGTAAGATGCTGAATGTTGAAAAGAGTAGACTCGACAAGGTTATCGGAAACGATAAATTAACGCCCGTTATAACGGCCATCGGTGCAGGCATCGGGGACGAGTTTGATATCAATAAAGTCCGCTACGGCAAAATTATTATCATGGCCGATGCTGACGTTGACGGCTCGCATATCCGAACGCTTCTTCTAACCTTCTTCTTCCGCTTTATGCGTCCCCTTATCGACCATGGGCGCGTTTATATCGCGCAGCCGCCGCTTTATAAGGTTTCAAAGGGCAAGAATGTGCGATACGCCTATAATGATGAGGAGCTTGGCGCCGCCTTGCGCGAGGTGGGCGAGGATGCAAGCATCCAGCGCTATAAAGGTCTTGGTGAAATGAACCCCGACCAGCTTTGGGAAACGACCATGAACCCCGAAACACGTATTATGCTGCAGGTCACCTTAGAGGATGCGATTGCGGCAGACGAAGTCTTTACGATTTTGATGGGTGACAAGGTTGAGCCAAGACGTGAATTTATCGAAGCCAACGCAAAATTTGTGCAGAACTTAGATATATAAGAAAGGGGGCAGAAAAGCATGTTTAACATAGAAAATCAAAAAATTATTCCCGTAGAACTCAGCAGCGAAATGAAAAAGTCCTACATTGACTACTCGATGAGTGTTATTGTAGGCCGTGCGCTCCCTGACGTAAGAGACGGCTTAAAGCCCGTACATCGCCGTATTTTATATACCATGCATGAGGACGGCTTTACACATGAAAAGCCCCATAAAAAGTGTGCAACCACCGTCGGTGACGTGCTCGGTCGGTACCATCCGCACGGTGACGCATCCGTTTACGATGCCCTGGTGCGTCTGGCGCAGGACTTCTCCCTTCGCTACCCCCTGATTGACGGCCACGGCAACTTCGGCTCCGTTGACGGTGACCCCCCTGCGGCCTATCGTTATACAGAGGCGAGAATGGCACGCCTTGCCGCGGAAATGGTCGCGGACATTGACAAGGACACGGTTGACTTTGCCCCGAACTTTGACGAAAGCCGCAAAGAGCCGAAGGTTGTGCCTTCGCGCTTTCCGAATCTTTTAGTCAACGGCTCGTCGGGCATCGCGGTCGGTATGGCGACGGAGATTCCCCCGCATAACTTAGGCGAGGTAATAGACGCCATTGACGCGCTTATAGACGATCCCGCGCTTTCCATTGAGGATTTAATGCAGTATATAAAAGGCCCTGATTTTCCGACGGCAGGCCTTGTTTTAGGGCGCGGCGGCATCCGCAGCATGTACCAGACGGGACGCGGCCATATCATTATGCGCGCGCGCGCCGAGGTCGAGGAAACGGCGGGCGGCAAGCAGAGAATTATCGTAACAGAGCTACCCTACAAGGTCAACAAAGCGCGCCTTATCTCCAAAATTGCGGAGCTTGTTAAGGATAAGCGCATTGAGGGCATCAGCGACCTTCGTGATGAGTCGGACCGCGACGGCATGCGGATTGTAATTGAGATTAAGCGTGATGCAAACGCACACATCGTTTTAAATCAGCTTTACAAAAATACACAGATGCAGGACACCTTCGGCGCGATTATGCTCGCGATTGTGGACGGTACGCCAAAGGTATTGAATTTAAAAGAGATTTTAGAGCATTATATCGAATTTCAGGAAGAGGTTATCCGCCGCCGCACCATTTTTGAAAAGAAAAAGGCGGAGGCGCGCGCCCACATTTTAGAAGGCCTTCGCATTGCGCTGGATAATATTGACGAAATTATCCGCATCATTCGCGAAAGCTATAACGACGCGAAGGTGCGCCTTATGGAGCGTTTTGGTCTTTCCGATGTGCAGGCACAGGCGATTTTGGACATGCGTCTGGCACGTTTGCAGGGGCTCGAACGCGAGAAAATTGACAACGAGTATCAGGACCTTATGGAAAAAATCGCGTACTATGCGAAGGTTTTGGAAAGCGAGGAAATGGTACTTGGCATTATCAAAGAGGAGCTTGGCGTTATTCGCGACAAATACGGCGACGAGCGCCGCACCGAAATTACCTCGAATGTGGACGATATTGATGACGAGGACATGATTGAGGAGGAAGAATGTGTCTTTACGCTGACGCATTTCGGGTATGTAAAACGCCTCCCGGCCTCCGCCTATCGCAGTCAAAGACGCGGCGGCCGCGGCATTTCAGCCATAAAAACGCGTGAGGAGGACTTTGTGAAAAATATCTTTACCGCCTCCACACACGCCACCATCTTGTTCTTTACAAGCCGCGGCAGAGTGTACCACCTAAAGGGCTACCGCATCCCCGAGGCGGGGCGGCAGGCAAAGGGTACGGCCATTGTAAATCTTCTGCCCATACAAAGTGATGAGCGCATCACCACCGTTTTGCCTGTGCAGGGCTTCGGCGAGAATGCGGCGCTTATCATGGCAACGCGAAATGGCACCATTAAAAAGACGCTGGTTTCCGAATTTAACACCACACGTCGCGGCGGCCTCAACGCCATTGGTTTAGCCGAGGATGAC
>JAZNLF010000036.1:0-2341 GCA_045578945.1 Clostridia bacterium
TCGGGTATCGGAAAGACGACTCTTGCGAGCATCATTGCAAAACAGACGAATAAAAAACTCTATAAGCTCAATGCTACTAACGCTTCCATCTCCGATATTAAGGATATGGTTGCACAGCTTGATACTCTCGCTGCGCCTAACGGTATACTTCTCTATTTGGATGAGATCCAATATTTCAACAAGAAACAGCAGCAGTCGCTCCTTGAATATTTAGAGAACGGCCAAATAACGATGATTGCGTCCACAACTGAAAACCCGTATTTTTATGTATACAATGCGGTAATCAGCCGCTGCACAGTTTTCGAGTTTAAAGCTATTTCTCCGGAGGAGATAGAGAGGGCCGTGTTACGTGCCTTTGACATTCTCGCAAAAGAAAACGAAACAGAATACGCTGTAGAAGAGGGCGGTACATTAAACATCGCACGTGCTTCGGGCGGAGATGTACGCAAAGCAATCAACACCGTTGAACTCTGTGCAATGTCCGCGGTTTCGGAAAACGGGAAAGCCGTAGTTTCACTTGATTTGATTTCACAGCTTACCGGTCACACAGCCATGCGCTATGACAAAAGCGGCGACGACCATTACGATATAATCTCCGCATATCAAAAGTCTATGCGCGGATCCGATCCGGATGCCGCTCTCCACTATCTTGCTCGGCTTCTCGAAGCAGGAGATTTACAAATCGCAATACGCCGCCTACTCGTTTGCGCATGCGAGGACGTGGGGCTCGCTTATCCGCAAATCATCCCCATTGTAAAATCCGCATGTGACATCGCACTGCAGGTAGGACTCCCCGAAGCGCAAATTCCGCTGGCCGATGCCGTAGTGCTCGTTGCCACAAGCCCGAAATCAAATTCGGCATATATGGGTCTCCATGCCGCCATGCAGGATATTCAAAGCGGAAATTCAGGACCGATTCCGCGCCATCTTCAAAACAAACATTTTGACGGTGCAGACAACAAAAATCCGGGACAATTCTATTCTTATCCGCACGACTACCCGAATCATTGGTGTAATCAGCAATATCTCCCGGACAAAATTGCAAAAAAACACTACTACGAATACGGCGATAACAAAATCGAACAGGCTGCAAAAGCATACTGGGATCTGATTAAAAAATAGTACAATACGTACCTATGCGGTTTGTGCTTGTCAAGGGGTTTTCGACTTGTTTTTTTAATCGAAAAACGGCGAATTATACGTTCTGTATAATAAAAACCACCCCGATTGTTCAAAACTCGGTGGAAAATGTGAATAACTTAATTTTTTTAGCACGTAAAACCTAGGTTTTCCACATTTTTCTGCTTTTGTGGATAAATTCATGCTTGACAACGGCATCGATTACGATTCGTTAAAACCGCTTTACAAAATCAAAAAATAATAGCAAAATGCACATTTTTGTGTCGGATTTTTTGGGATTTAAAAAGATGAATTTTCATAAATTTACCCTTGACTAAATTTCGTTTCTCGCTAACCCTATCCCTCTAAAAAATCATCCCTCTATCTGTGAATTTTGCACCAAAAATTACGATTTTAAATGAACGCAGAGGACCACTCATATATGAACTGTTTGAATTATGAAATTTGCAATAACAATTTAATACTAAAAGATGTTTCGTGTCTCAACCTTGACCTAACCCTCGACTGCGGCCAGGCCTTTCGTTGGAATAAAACGCCTGACGGCATATGGAGTGCCGTTGCCATGGGAAAACACCTCAAACTTTTACAAAACGGCAACTGCGTAACCTTTTTTGATACAACAGAAGAAGATTTCAAAAATATCTGGGTACCGTATTTTGATCTCGGCAGAAATTACTGCTCCGTTTGTGACTGTATCCGCTCAGATGAAAACATATGCAAGGCAATAGAGGAGTTCTACGGAATACGCATTCTGAATCAGGAGCCATGGGAAACGCTCTGCTCGTTTATTATCTCCCAGAATAACAATATTCCGAGAATAAAAGGCATTATTGACCGTCTCTGTGAAAACTTCGGTGAGCCGATAGAAAAAGGTGGCGAAATCATCGCCTACTCTTTCCCTACAGCTGAGCGAATTGCAGCACTCGAAATCGAAGACCTCGCACCGCTCCGTGCCGGTTTTAGAAACAAATACATAATTGATGCAGCAAGAAAAGTTTCCTCGGGCGAAGTTGATCTCGAAAAAATTAAAACGCTCCCACTCGCAGAAGCGGAAGCTGAACTCATCAAAATAAAAGGGGTCGGCGCAAAAGTCGCCCAATGTGTACTCCTCTACGGCTGCGGTCACATCGATGCCTTCCCAATCGACGTTTGGGTTAAACGCATCATGTCGGAGATGTATCCGGAAGGCCTCCCCGCCTGT
>JAZNLF010000037.1:0-4128 GCA_045578945.1 Clostridia bacterium
GAACGTGTGCATATTTTTACACATGTGGAATGGCACATGACTTGTTACTACATTCCATTCCGCACGCCAATTACCGCCTTTACATGGGTGACAAAGCATCAGCTTGCACATGAAATTGCACTACCGACCGCATTTCGTATTTTTTTAGAATAGAAAGGAACGCTCTATGCAAGTTTTTAATCGTATTTACGAGATTGTACGCCAAATTCCGCGCGGACACGTTGCTACCTATGGACAAATTGCTGCTTTGGCAGGCAACCCACGCCTTGCACGCGTTGTCGGCTATGCCCTCCACGTAAATCCAGACCCCGATACGATTCCATGTTTTCGCGTGGTAAATCGTTTCGGCGAAGTTTCCAAATCGTTTGCATTCGGTGGCGAAAATATGCAGATTCGCCTTTTAGAGTCCGAAGGAATCATAGTAAAAGATGGCAAAATTGACCTTTCTGTATACGGCTGGAATCCCGTTTTAAAAGGATTTTAAAAAATTTTTTACTTATTTTCGCAAAAGAGTTGACTTTACCCCTTCCCGCATGCTACAATAACCTCGAAAAAACCCAATCAGTAAAAAGGAGTGGGGATAATGAAAAGTCGTAAAAATGATTTTGAAGAAATTTTCCTTCGATGTGATGCAAAGGCACATCCTCTTAGAGTATTAATGCTTTTATTTAAAGACAATTTGAGCAGATATTTTCTGTCAATTGTCTTTTTTGTTCTCAAAAACATGCCCGTATGGGTATTGCCGCTGATTACGGCAGCTATTATCAATGCCGCCACATCCCCGACTGACAAAACGATGCAAAATATTTTATTATATTTTATCATGGGTTTCATTGTCATCGTGCAGAATATTCCCTCTCATCAAGCGGAAACCTATTTTACAAGCCATGCTGTGCGTGATGTGGAAATGCGCCTTCGGTATGCGCTTGTCCGAAAATTACAGCATTTGACGATATCGTTTCACAAAAATCTGTCCTCCGGTCGTATTCAATCGAAAGTTCTTCGTGATGTGGATAATATCGAAGCGCTTTCCAAAAGCATGATTACCAATGTGACACATTCCATTATTAACACGGCGGTGTTTGCCGTTATTACCTATATGCACAGCCCTCTTGTTGCACTCTTTTTCCTTTTATCTGTACCGGTTGCTGCACTTTTAATTCGCGGCTTTCGCAGTAACATCAGTCGTACAGTTACGGAATTTCGCAAGGAGATTGAGCATATGTCCGCCGATGTTGCAGAAATGGTCGAAATGATACCTGTTACCAAAGCACACGGACTTGAACATGTGGAAACCAAAAGACTCAACCAAAATCTGCAAAATGTGCAGCAGAAGGCTGTACAAACCGATTTTATTCAAAATCTTTTCGGTGCATCCTCCTATGTTGCATTCCAATCCTTCCAGCTTGCTTGTCTTTGCTTTACGGGTGTGCTTGCCTATAAAGGCGAAATTTCTGTCGGTGAAATCGCGCTTTTCCAAAGCTATTTCAATCAGCTTCTTGGTAATGTAAGCAGTCTTCTCACCTTATATCCGACGCTTGCAAAAGGCTTTGAATCCTTAGGCTCTGTTTCTGAAATTTTAGCATCTACCGATATTGAAAACAATCGGGGCAAAAAACGTTTACATACTGTTGAAGGTGAATTCACTTTAGAACATGTGGATTTTGTGTATCCCGATAATCCCGCCAGCCATGTTTTGGATGATTTCAGTTTAACGGTTAAGAAAGGTGAATGCATTGCATTTGTTGGCGAATCCGGCTCGGGTAAAACGACTGCTCTAAACCTTCTTATCGGCTTTCATTTCCCAACCAGGGGAACTGTATCAATTGACGGGCATAACCTTCGTGATATTAACTTAACCTCGTACCGCAAGCAGATTGCTGTTGTATCGCAAAACAACATCCTGTTTTCAGGAACTGTGCGCGATAATATTACATATGGTCTTTCAAATATCAGTGATGAAGAGGTCAACCGTGTAGTGGACCTTGCCAATCTACGCGAGGTGGTTGACAGTCTCCCTGATGGCATCAACACACAAATCGGCGAGCATGGCGACCGCCTTTCCGGCGGTCAGCGTCAACGAATTGCCATTGCACGTGCTATGATTCGAAATCCGAAAATTATTCTTTTAGATGAGGCGACCAGCGCACTTGACAACGTTTCCGAGCGCAAGGTGCAGGACGCTATGGACAAGCTCATTCACGGGCGTACCACTTTTGTGGTAGCTCACCGCTTATCGACAATTCGAAATGCAGACCGCATCGTTGTTATGAAAGACGGAAAATGTGTGGAAATCGGCGACTATGACACCCTTCTCGCAAAACGCGGCTACTTCTATCAGCTTGCAAAGCTGCAAAATCAGTAAAACATGTTTCGTTGATTTTTTATTAGGACATGCACGCACAGACCTTCCCTTGCATAAAGTATTAAGGCATTACAAGAGGAGGGATTGGATTTGTGGGCATACATACTGGCATTTTTATTTCGCAATTTGTGCATGGTTTCCTACGTCAGCAGCGCGGCAGGCTCCTTCCCCAAGCCATTGAGCACGGAAGAGGAGGACCTATATGTTGCGCGTTGGGAAGCAGGCGATGAGGAAGCAAAAAACATCTTAATAGAGCATAATCTGCGCCTTGTTGTCCATGTTGTAAAAAAATATCAAGGATGCGGTATTGACGGCGATGACCTCATTTCTATCGGGACAATCGGTTTAATCAAAGCAATCAGCACCTATAACAGCGCAAAAAAAATCAGGATTGCCACATATGCCGCACGATGCATCGAGAACGAAGTTTTGATGGTTCTTCGTGCGGGAAAGAAACTGCAAAACGAGGTGTCCCTCCACGAGCCAATCGGCTATGATAAGGAAGGCAACGAAGTCAGTCTTTTGGATGTTTTAGATAGCAGCGACGAGGATATTACAGAAAAAATTGACATGAAGCATCGCATCAAAAAGCTTTATAGCGCCATGCGCCAATATCTGCGTCCGCGTGAACAAAAGGTGCTTGCCATGCGCTATGGACTTTATGGCGCGGAAGAAGGTACGCAGCGTGAAGTCGCAAAAAAACTCGGTATTTCGCGTTCCTACGTTAGCCGTATTGAAAAAAAGGCTGTACAAAAGCTGATGACGGCGTTAATGCCGCTGGGCGAATAGATTTTACATACACAAAAAATGCCTATGCAAAACCATTTGAATTGCATAGGCATTTTTAAATTTTACTGTAAATATTGTCGTCCCGCATGGTCGATTTTGTAGTTTTCTTTATAAATCAACTCGCCCACCGAGCAAAATGTATAACCCTCTGCCTCTATTTTCTCTATAATACCTTCCAATGCATCTGCCGTTGTTTCTGTGCCGTTATGAAAAAGTATAATAGAGCCATTATTCAGCCGTGGTATAATTCGTTTTGTCATTTCCGCCTCGGATAGTCCCTTCCAGTCCAGACTGTCTATGTCCCATTGGATGCAGTATCGTCCTGTTTTCTCACACTCTTTTGTAAGCGTATCATTATATTCTCCATATGGTGCGCGAAAAAGCTTACTGTCTGCCCCATACTGCTTTAAAAGCGCATCACACTTATCCATATCCGCCCGCATTTTTTCTGCATCAAGAGTATTAAAATGGGCATGGTTATAGGAGTGATTTCCGACTTCATGATTTTCTGCTACAATTTTTTTCATGGCGTCGGGATACTTTTCTATCCACGTGCCAACCGCAAAGAACGTGCATTTTATGTTTTTCCTGCGTAATATTTCTAATATTTTGTCAATATCCGAATCATTCCATGCGGCGTTCAATGTAAGCGCCACCTTTTTTTCGCTTGTTTCGACCGAATAAATTGGTAAAATTTTTTCAGTTGTAGCAATTGTTGCCACCGACTCCGCCCCTGAAAGCACAGACAACGTTACCACAATACAAAGTGCAATGCCAATCGTTAAAGCAACATACTTCTCTACCACAAATATTTTCATAATCCCCTCCTGATTAAAATATATATTCCTTTGCTATCCTATTTATAAAAATATTTCTTCATGCAGTTTTTTTATTTCTTCATGAAAAAATTTAAAAAATGTATTGACAAAAGGCACGAAACAAGATATAATACCCCTTATCACGGAGAGATATTC
>JAZNLF010000038.1:0-4589 GCA_045578945.1 Clostridia bacterium
GATTAAGCAAAAAACATGATATGATTCTAATGGATAATGAATATGAGCAGATAAGCAAGAAGGCTTAGCCAAACTGTGCGTTTCCAAACTGTGCTTGACAAGCTGAAGGGGTTGCCTCACTTTTGATGAGGCAACCCCTTGTACTTCAGCGTAATATTTAGTTACATTCTGCGACGAACGGGCCTTCCAGCTCTTTGATATAAAAGAGCTTACCGGGCAGCGTGGGGATAAAGCTGGAGGTAACCCACATGCTCGGCTCGTAGCGGAGCGTCATCCAAAAGCTCATGCCCTGCCATTGCATGCCGCGGCCAAAGGCACCATCACAACCACCGATTGCATAATCTGCCTGCAAGAAGAGGCCCGGACCAATGGTGTTTGCGCGGCAAGGCACCAGGGTTGTCAGCGATTTAAAGCTTGTAATCGCGTTTTGTTCAATGGTTAAAGGATGCAGCTTTGCAGCGATGCGATACGGCTGCTTCTTCCATTCTTCCACAGAATCAAATTCTTCCGCAAACTGGGGTTCCCAGAATGCAATATGGCACATTCTGCCGATGCCGTATACCAAAACGAGCTTTACGCCTTCTTTTTTAAGAGCCTCGATTTTGGAAACATATGTCGGCAGATTTTCTTTCGTTGCAAAGTTTCTTTGGCTTTCGGGAACTGTCAATTCGCCGAGCGGATTAAAGAGCGCCGCACACATGGCATTTTGGAATGCCGCGGGGTCATCGGACGGCAAGGTTGTTCCATTCTCGTCAGACCACTCGTCCATATTAAAGGTATAAACATGGTCACATTTGATGTTCCATTCCTTTAAGAAGTAAACCGCCCACTTATACATGCCCATGGGACCTACAGGGAGAATAAAAGCGATTTTCTCGCCCTTCTCTCGTGCGTTTTTGATTTCCATTGCAATTTCGTGCCCCATATAGGTGTCAAACTCAGCGAGCGTTTCGCAGCGGACAGGATTGAAATCCTTGTTCCAAAAGCTTTGTCTGTCCGTAACCTTGTTGCCGACAGCGCAACATGCGGCAATCTTCTCCATATCCCAACCCTTGGGATAAAATCCTTCGAGCAATGAACCCTTTACCGTACTTTTAAAATCCATACTACTTCCTCCTTATATTTTTATGGTAATAGTCTTATTGTGGTATTTCGCAAGGATGCAATTTCTCTTGTAAAGCCTTCCGCGTAGCGCACACCGCATTGGATGCCGCGGAATCTTGCGATGGATTGCGTCTGTTCGAGATAATCAATGTTATCATGGTCCATCAGCCATTTATACTGGCTTTCGTGGCATTTGAGCATTTCTAATTTCATGTCAATTTCCTCTGTGATATCGACATATTCCGTAGGTGTGAAATTTACGCCTGCCGCATTATCCATATAGAAAATCGGTGTGATATCCGCAAAGCCTGGATTTGCGTAGTGCGGAATGCTCGCCGCAAACGATGCGTCAAAGACAAGCTTTGAGGTTTCTATATGGTCGCGCATATAATCATTCGGGCTGTGTGTGATAATAAAATCGGGTTTTACGCTTTTGATTAAATTTGTCAATTTGTCTCTTTGCTCAAGATTTGAACTGTCCACATGCAAATCACCGACGTCGATGGTATGTACCGTGATGCCGCAAAGCTGGCCTGATTTTTTGGCCTCGCCGATACGAATCTCGCGAAGGGCATCGGGGAGAATGGAAACGTGCCCTAAGTTGCCGTTTGCGATATGGCATACTGTAACCGTATCGCCTCGTTTTACGCATTTTGCAAGTGTGCCGCCGCAACAGATTTCAATGTCATCGGGATGACAACCTACTGCTAATACATGCATGTAAATACACCTCTCTTTTTAAAATAGTATTGACTTTTCTTTATCAATATTATATAGTAAACGTAAGAAAAAGTCTTTGATAATACGTCCTTATAATTTATCATTTTGTTCGCAAAGTAAAGGCGGAGAAAAATATGTTTGAAATGGAACCAATCAAAAAAGAAATAGAAATCAAGGGATTTCACAGTATTTATTACTTTGAATTCAGTAAAAATTTCTCGCATGAGCCCGAGATGCATAATTTTTGGGAAATGGTTTATGTAGACCGCGGGAATGTCATTTCGGTAACAAACGGCGTCGGCTGTTTACTTACGCAAGGGCAGGTTATTTTTCATCAGCCGATGGAAATGCATGCCCATATTTCCGACAATAAAGTCCCGAATAATATGATGATTGCTTCCTTTTCGACGGACAGCGATGCGATGGAATTTTTCAAGGGGAAAACCTTTACGCTGGATAAGGTTACAAGGAAACTGCTCACCTTATTTTTGGAAGAAACGATAAATGCATTGGGAGAAATTCCGTCCGACTACCAAAATAAAAATAAGCTTTCCTTTGAAAATGCGGCTCTTGGCGCATCGCAGCTTATGGAACAGTATTTAGTGGAGTTTCTGATTCGTCTGATTCGAACGGGGAATGCGCGCAGCAATCCGCTTTTGTCGAATAAAAAAAATCGTGAAATGGGCTCAAATTCCATGTGTGAGATTATATGCGAGTATATGCAGAATCATCTTTATGACAAAATTTCCCTGCCGCAGCTTTGTGACCGCTTTTTCATTGGGAAAACCCAGCTTTGTAAAATTTTTCGGGAATATGTCGGGCAAGGGCCCATGGAATACTTTGCAGAGCAGAAAATGATTGCGGCAAAAAAGCTTTTGCGGGAGGAACGCTTATCCGTAAGCGAAATTGCCGATATGCTGAATTTCAGCACCATACACACGTTTTCAAGAAGCTTTAAAAAGAGCATCGGTGTATCACCCGTAAATTATAAAAAAAGTATATTATAAATTTGTGTATGCATGGCGGAAAAAAACCTTGACAAGGCATAGCGAGTAGTGTATAATAATATAAATGCAGAGATGAGATAAGGAGTAGTTATGCAATACAAAGTTCGCCGTGAAATGTATACAAAAATAGAAGACGCAATTCGTGGTAATGCGCATTTGGAAAATTGCGAGCGTGAGGCGTTTTTTTCTTCATTGGATAACTGTTTTCTTTTTCCCGGTTTTGTTGATGTTCACGTACATCTTCGAGAGCCGGGCTTTTTTTATAAGGAAACAATAGAAAGCGGCACGCGTGCCGCGGCAAGGGGCGGCTATACGGCGGTGTGCAGCATGCCGAATGTAAAACCCGTGCCGGATGACGCCGCATCGCTTTTGGTGCAGACGAAAAAAATTGCCGAGACGGCACAGGTTGCGGTTTACCCCTACGGCGCCATCACGCGCGGGCAGATGGGCGAGGTCCTTTCTGATATGGAGGCAATGGCACCGAATGTAATCGCATTTTCGGATGACGGCAGAGGCGTGCAGTCAGATGCCGTGATGGAAAATGCCATGCAAAAGGCGAAACGCCTCGGGAAAATGATTGTAGCGCATTGTGAGGATAATCGCTTTTTAAACGGCGGCTATATTCACGATGGCGCCTATGCCGCAGCACATGGCCACCGCGGGATTCCGTCGGAAAGTGAGTGGCGGCAGCTTGCACGCGATATCGAACTTGTCCGCAAAACGGGCTGCAGTTATCACGCCTGCCATATTTCAACAAAAGAAAGTGTGGAGCTTATACGAAAAGCAAAGCGGGAGGGGCTGGATGTTTCCTGCGAAACTGCACCGCACTACCTTGTTTTGACAGACAGCATGCTCGAGGAGGATGGCCGCTTTAAAATGAATCCCCCGATTCGTGAGGAGGCGGACAGGCTTGCTCTTTTAGAAGGCATACAAGACGGGACTGTGGATATGATTGCCACAGACCATGCACCCCATTCGGAAGAAGAAAAATCGCGTGGCCTTGCGGGGAGCGTGATGGGCGTTGTAGGGCTTGAAACGGCGTTTTCAGTTCTTTACACAAAGCTTGTCAAAACAAACAAGCTCTCGCTTGATACGCTTATCAATTGCATGAGTAAAAAACCGAGCGAACGCTTCGGAATTCCCTTGGGAGATGATTATTCTTTGTGGGATATGGAAAAAGAGTACAAGATCTGTCCCGCGGATTTTGCATCCATGGGAAAGAGCACGCCCTTTTCGGGGTGGAATGTATTTGCAAAATGCATACTGACAGTGAAGGACGGCAAAGCCGTTTATATAGGTTTACACAGATAGAAACGGAGGAATAAACGAATGGCAAAAAGAAAAGATATTCAAAAAATTCTGATTATCGGCTCGGGTCCGATTGTAATCGGACAGGCAGCGGAGTTTGACTATGCAGGCACGCAGGCGTGTTTGGCACTTAAGGAAGAGGGGTATGAGGTTATTTTGGTAAACTCAAACCCTGCAACCATTATGACGGACACCACCATTGCGGACAAGGTGTATATGGAGCCGCTGACGCTGGAGTACGTGGCCAAGATCCTGCGCCTCGAGCGTCCCGACGCCATCGTCCCCGGCATCGGCGGACAGACCGGCCTCAACCTTGCGATGCAGTTGGAGAAAAAAGGCGTTCTGCGCGAGTGCCGTGTGGAACTGCTGGGTACTTCCTCCGCTTCCATTGAGCGTGCGGAAGACCGCGACCTGTTCAAAAAGCTGTGCGAGGAGATCGGCGAGCCGATC
>JAZNLF010000039.1:0-1666 GCA_045578945.1 Clostridia bacterium
ACAGGAGAATTGAGTTCTTTGCAAGCGTCCACAATACCTTGCATGATCTCCATGTTGTTGACGTTGAATGCGCCGATAGCGTATCCGCCGTCATAGGCTTTTTTGAACATTTCTTTTGTGTTTACGAGGGGCATAAGTGAGACCTCCTAAAATAATATAACGCTATTATACACCATTTTTCAAAATATGCAAATTATTTCCGTAAAAAATCTGTTATTTTTTTAAAAAACTTGTGAAAACAGCGTACTCTTGATATACTGGAACGGTAAAGGAGTGATACTCATGCGTGCCGATATAACCAACATCCCCATCAGTGAGGTATTTGATCCAAAAGATGGCTGTCCCATCTGCCGAATGCGTAACTTACTGGAACAACGCATGGCGGAATATATCACCGGCGCCGCTATGATGGAGCCGGACGTTCGTATCGAAACCAATCGTTTAGGGTTTTGCCACCATCATTTTCAAATGATACTAAAGCAACACAACCGACTGGGTGTCGCGTTAATACTGGAAAGTCTTTTGGCAGAGCGCGAAAAAACGATTTTTAAAAGTTCGGGACTTCTCAAAAGTCACAGAGGACAAACGAAGGCTGCCGAGGACAGCTTGAAAACCTGTTTTATTTGTGAGCAGGTTGACTGGGCGATGGAGCGCATGATCGCAACCGTATGCCGTCTGTGGGAAACCGAGTCCGATTTTCGCACTCTTTTTGCCGAGCAGGAAGCGCTCTGCCTCCCCCATTTCACGTTACTCACGTCCGCCGCACAAAAGCACATGAGCAAACGCCACATCGGCGACTTTTCCAAGGCCGCTTCCGCACTCTCCGAACAGTATTTAACGACCTTACAGCAAGACGTTACACATTTTTGTAAAATGTTTGATTATCGCAGCAATAAAGATGCGGAAAATTGGGGAAATTCTCGCGATGCCATCGAACGCGCAGTCTGGTACTTAACCGGTCGTCAACCGTAAAGGTAATTCAACATTCCGTATGCGAAAAAATGTAAAATACTGGCAATTTCGCATTTTTTCGAGCAGAAAACCGTGTAAAATTGCTTGAAATATAGGGATTTTTTCACATTTTCAACAGAGTTTTCCACAATCATAGGCCTTTAAAATATATTACAAATTGTATATTTGAGTTTAGAACGCCTGTTTTTGGCATAAAATTCTTCCGATTTGAGCATACTAAAACCGCTCGCTCAATACTATAAAGTTTTTGGCTTTTTTGAGCAATTTTTTTGTAAAATCGGGAGGTCTTTTTATGATGAAAGGAATCAGTCGTCAGGTTGTGGAGATTGCCGACACAACCAACCCTTATTTTGAACGCGTATTTTTCATAGTACGGCCGCAATATCGCGAGGCCTCCCCTACACTTTTGGACAACGAGCCACATCGCGTTGTGAATCCCGCCACTGGGTATCCCGGTCTTCGCCGAGCAAGGCGATTGCGTATGTGGCGACGGATCGGATTTGCCGCATTGGGTGCCTGCATCGGAGCTTGTATTGCTCTTAGCGTTCTACTGATATAAACACAAAAGCGCCTCTCGGCTGAGAGGCGCTTACTTTTGTCTTATTTTATCATGAACAGAATGCCAAGTGTGTTCGGACCGCAATGCGAAGAGATCGTACAACCTGCGCGAGTAATCAGAATCTCATCAAAGGTT
>JAZNLF010000040.1:0-7890 GCA_045578945.1 Clostridia bacterium
ATCACTTGTTTTTGCGCAAGAAAAAGGTCTTATGATACTCGCAATCATGTTCCCTGATATGAAGGTTGCGGAGGACTCCTCCGTTGCGGTTTCTCAGTAGGCGATTGTAGAGGATATTAAGGACGATGCTGCAATCTTTGCCTATAATATCATGGACGAAGCTTCGGGCCGCGCCAATATTACGGATGACATGATGATTGATACATATCGCCTGGTACGCGATATCGACCCCTATCACCCCGTATATCAGACAGAAAATTTGGACTTTGTATGGGCAGGCAAAACCTCCGATATTTTGGGTATTGACCCGTACGGCAGACCGGATTCCAAAACGGTTACTCGGAAAACAGAAGCTGCAATCGAAGCTGTTGGAAAATATGGTAAGCCCGTTGTGGCAATGGTACAGGCATTTAAGCAGGGCCTCGGTACGACAACATACTTCCCCGAACCGAACGAAGGACGTCTTTCACTCTATCAGTGCCTCCTTGCAGGTGGTAAGGGCCTTTCCTACTATGGATTAGCGGTTGGCGGCATCGAAAAAGGTCAGATTTTGTCCGATACACCGCTTTGGGGCGCACTCGTAGAATTTGAGCAAAAAGATAAGGTTTTGATGTATGACCACTTTGTATTTGGTGATACACCCGTATTCAATCGTCAGACTAAATATGCAAGACCGGTATGGTATCACAGCTTTGTGAAGGATGGGGACATCTACATGATTGTTGCCAATAACGCATTTGCTGAAAATACAGCCTCCATACCGCTTACAAGCTATAACCAAAAGGTTACAATCAATGGCTATACTGCGGTTGTGCATTCGGGTGCAGATGCGGCAACCATTCGTGGCTTAGGTAATACTCTGGACGTAACCATAAAGCCGAACACGGTTGTTGTCTATAAGATTACACCAAATATCGCGCAGGACTTCTCAAGCCTTACAAAAGAAGCATACGAGAAAGCACTGGCAGACGGCAATACATCAGGTGTGGTTTCCAACATCGTTGTATCCGACCTTGGAAATTATGAGTGGGCAAAGGCAAGCATTATGTCTATCTTGGATGATGGCATTGCAAATATGACGGGTGAAACCACATATTCTCCTGCCGCAAATATCACAAGAGGCGACTTTGCAATGTTCCTCATAAGAACATTGGGTATAAAGAGTGACAGCACGGAAAACTTCTTGGATGTAGACGCAAATGCTGCGTATGCAAAGGAAATTGCAATCGGTAAGGCAGTTGGCATCTTAACAGGTGTTGGTGACAATAAGTATAATCCTGAAGCTGCAATCACAAGACAGGATTTATTGACAATCTGTGCACGCGGTATGGAATACGCGCAAAGATTGACAGGCTGGGAAGGTATTACCGGCACAATTACAGGCTTTGCGGATGCAGACCTTGTTGCAGAGTATGCAGTACCGTCTGTTGCAACCATGATTCGTGAAAAGATTATTCAGGGTAATCCCGATGGTACCATTAACCCCTTAGGGAACACAACACGCGCTGAAGCGGCTGTGATTATGGCACGAATCGGCGAAAAATAAGAATTAGCTGCAAAAAAGCGTCAACTGTTTTGGTTGGCGCTTTTTTATTGCAAAATAATTTTCATAAAACTATTTACAAATGTTAATTTCTTCTGTATAATGATAGAAGTAGTTTTTGCAGAACGGAAGGACGGTAGAAATGATTATTACAGAAATACTTAAGCAAAACGCTGAAAAATACGGAAATGAAACGGCATTGGTGGAAGTGAATCCTGCACTTCGCGAGCAAAATGCGTGGCAGGAGTTTGAGCTCGTGGAAACGGGTGTCCCTGTAGCAGGGCGGCGTGAAATCACATGGAAGCAGTTTTACGAGGATGCTGCACGCTTTGCCGCATTTTTGCAGGCTAAGGGCGTTAAAAAGGGCAGTAAAGTCGCGATTTTACTGATGAACTGCCTTGAATGGCTGCCGATATATTTTGGAATTTTGAAGACGGGTGCGCTTGCCGTTCCCATGAATTTCCGCTATGCGGCGGATGAAATCCGCTATTGCAGTGATTTGGCGGATGTAGACCTTTTGGTGTTCGGTCCCGAATTTACGGAGCGCGTCACGGCGGTTCGTGATGAAATGAAGGGGATTTCCACGTATGTTTTTGTTGGGGCGGATACACCCGATTTTGCTGAGAATTTTAAGGAATCGGCGCATTTTGCGCCGGATTTTGCGGACGCACCGCTTTGTGAGGATGACGATGCCGCTATATACTTTTCCTCGGGTACAACGGGCTTTCCAAAAGCAATTTTGCATACGCATAAAAGTCTTATATCTTCTTGCATTACAGAAAATAAGCATCATGGGCAAACGCACGATGACGTGTTTTTATGTATTCCGCCCCTATACCATACGGGCGCAAAAATGCATTGGTTTGGGAGCTTTCTCGTCGGCGGTAAAGCAATTTTGCTTTGCGGTGTAAAGCCTGAATGGATTTTAAAAACCGCGTCGGAGGAAAAGGCAAGTATTGTGTGGCTTTTGGTGCCGTGGGCACAGGATATCCTGGATGCAATTGACAGCGGTGCGGTTGATATGGGCACGTTTGACCTAACTGCATGGCGTCTTATGCACATCGGGGCACAACCCGTGCCGCCAAGCCTTATTCGCCGCTGGAAGGCGCGTTTCCCGCATCATGACTATGACACAAACTACGGCCTTAGTGAATCCATCGGGCCGGGTTGTGTGCATCTTGGTGTTGAGAATATCCACAAGGTGGGCGCAATCGGTAAAGCAGGCTATGGCTGGGAAACAAAAATTGTGGATGAAAATGGTAATATCGTTTCGCGCGGCGATGTCGGTGAGCTTTGTGTAAAAGGCCCCGGTGTGATGAAGTGCTATTATAAAGATACAGTCGCGACAGACGCAGTTTTGCATGATGAGTGGCTCTATACGGGCGATATGGCGATGGAAGATGAGGACGGCTTTATCTTCCTTGTAGACAGAAAGAAAGACGTTATCATAAGTGGCGGTGAAAATCTGTATCCTGTGCAGATTGAGGATTTTCTGCGCACAAACCCCGAGATTAAGGATGTTGCAGTCATCGGTCTTCCCGATGACAGACTTGGAGAGATTGCGGCGGCAATTATTGAGCGCCAACCCGAAAGCACGATGTCAGAAGAGGATGTCGATGCATTTTGCAAGGCATTGCCGCGGTATAAAAGACCGCGCAAGATTATCTTTGACGACGTGCCGCGAAACCCAACGGGTAAGATTGAAAAACCAAAGCTTCGCGAAAAATTCTGCGGCGAAAGTCTTGTAAAAAAACAAATTGAAAAATAAAAAAGATGGCAGACACAAAGTCTGCCATCTTTTTTTAACCAAATCATTTATAATGGAAATAAAATTTTGCAGAGGCATAAGTTGGACCCAAAACCTCAACATTATCAGGAAATACAAGTGGAATATTGCCGCATGCGGCAGGGGACGTACCATAGGAAAGCCAAGCGGCGTATGAGCCGAAGGCGTTTTCGGGCGGTACAATATCCTCTAATTTTCCGCGGATTTCCACAGTTTCGGGTGTACATTCTACGCGTTCAATTTCGATGGAATCGGGGACGTCTGCCGCCGAGAGGGAAACGGGAAGCGCACGAACTGCAGAGATGGTAACCTCACTTTTATCTATTTTTACATCAGCATCCGTGAAAGGAAGATTAGAAGCACTCTGCAGCGTGACATTGTAGGAAGATTCTGCATTTTTGTCTTGCAGATCAACGTGTATGGTGGCTTGCAAATTTTCCAAAAGTGATTTTGCACCCGTAATGCGAACGGAGGCAGGGGAAGCCGTGAATTCACGGATTCCAAGGGTTTCGGCACCTGAGGAGGTAATGCGAATGTTTTTTTCAACTGTAACGATAGAATCTGCCGTAAGCCTTATCGCGTCCACAGACTGCTTTACAACGCGTAAATCGTGGCCTATAACGCGCACATCTATGGGAAGCGTATAGTCACCTGCTTTGTTTATGGATGTGTAATCAACAGAGGTCTGTAGGTTCTCAATTTGTACGGATAAGAGCGCCGATCGTCTGCCGCGTACTTTAACATCCATGGTTTCGGGATATTCTCTTTCTGTAATCGTTAGATTATTTTGCGAAAGCGTTTCCGTATGGATGTGCGACAGAGGAATGTCTCTGAGCCACAGTTCCATCTCGGGGTCCTCTGTATAGGTAACAAAGAGCCATAATATTATAGCGGCCAGAACACAGAGTATGCGTGGCATATGGCGTTTTATTTTTGTATCCATGGCAGCTTCTCCTTCCATTTTCCGAAACTGTCTGCCGGCGTTTCCACAGTTTCTACTGCTAAAGTTTTATAGAGTGTACGCGTTAACGTTTCTTTCGTAAGATTTCGAACCATATCGCCGTCTTGTGCAATGGAGATTGTGCCCGTTTCCTCTGATACAACCAAAACGAGCGCATCTGAAATTTCCGACACACCAAGTGCGGCACGATGGCGTGTGCCGAGTTCATGCCCCAGCGAATCATTTTGCGTCAAGGGGAGAAGACAACCTGCAGCCGAAATTTTCCCGTCTTGTAAAATTACGGCACCATCATGGAGTGGCGTATTTGGAATGAATATATTTATTAAAAGCGCACTTGTAATGCGGGCATCTAAAGAAGTCCCTGTCGAAATAATTTCACCAAGCCTTGTTTCACGCTCAAAGACAATCAGTGCGCCAATTTTATGTGCAGAAAGATAGGCGGCGGCATCAGAAATTTCGTCAATAATCGTGTCTAAGTTTTCAATATTGCCGCTGAAAATATTACTGAGCCGACTACGTCCCACCTTTTCCAGCGCGCGGCGGATTTCGGGATGGAAAACAATCAAAACGGCAATGATGCCGACCTGCATGGTATTACGCAAAATATAGGAGATGGTATGGAGATGAAACAGCGTACTGCCGCCTAAAATAAGCAAAAGAACAATAATGCCCTTTACAAGCTGCTGCGCACGTGTTTCGCGTACAAGATGTATTCCTTTGTAAAATATGAACGCCATAATAAATACATCCACAAAATCGCCCAAACGAATCAGAGAAATATAACGCCATACTGTTTCCCAAAAACCCACATGAAACATCCTTTCCTATATGCTATTTTTATTATACAATATTTTTTATAGGAATGTAAACCTTTTTTTGAAAAAAATAAAACAAAAAGAAAGACACATAAAGCATTCGATATGCATAATATATATTTGACTTTTAATATAGTAGGAAAGAGGGGGAATTATGGAAAATTTTTCTGATATGCTTCGCGGTGTTGACAAGAAAACCCTGCAAGACAGCATGAAGCAAGCACAAGCGTTTACGGAAACAGCCGAAGGGAAAAAAATAGTGGAGAAATTCAAAAAAGATATGCCGAAGGATAAGGATGCGCTCATGAAGATGGTGGCGCAAAACCCTGAAATGATAAAAATGCTGGAATCATTTTTAAAAAACTGACGAAAGAAGGGAAATAAATGGCAAATGCGCCGGAGGAAATGCTGAAAAATATTTTGTCAGACCCTGCTGCCATGGAGAAAATATCGGGCATGATAGAATCGTTTGGCGGTATGGGAGGACAAGGCGAAACGTCGCCTGCGGTCGGCGCGTTGCCGTTTGGACTGGATAATCCCGAAGTGCTTTTAAAAATCGGGAAGGCATGGAACCAGGCCAATAATGCGGATGACCCGCGTATCAATCTTTTATCGGCAGTGAAACCATACTTAAATGAAAAAAGACTTCGCGGGGCAGAGTATGCCATACAAATGTTGCGGCTTGGAAAGATGACAGAGGTCTTTCGTGAACTTAAAATATTTTAGGAAAACGGGGTAAGTGAAATGGCGGTGTATAAGCAATATTATAATGCGTATGAGAAAAAGGCGGAGGAAATCCGCCGCGCGGCACAGGCTGTGGAAAATGGGACGCCGCAAAAGGAAAATAAGGAAATGGATAAAAATGAAAATAATAAAGAGAAGCAGAATACACCGCCGCTTCTCTCTAAAGATATATTCGGTGGATTATTTGAACGTTTTGCAACAGATGATATTCTGCTGGTTGCACTTATTTTCATACTTTTAAAAAGTGATAATAAGGATTCCACCATGCTCCTTATTTTAGGGTATCTCCTTTTGTGCGGGAACTAATGGTCAGTACCATTTATTGTAAGGTCGCCTTGAGGCGGTTGATTTTAATGCCTTGCGACGAAAAGTTGGTTTCATACTCGGTGATTACATTTTCGGGGTCATTAAGACTATGCAAATCACGCGTTACATCATAAAGCGTAAATCCGTTTTCCGCAAAAGAATGTAAGGAAAAATCAAAGTAGGGAACGTTATCAGTCTTGAGCCATATTTCGCCGTTTGGCGAAAGAAGGGACTTATAAAATTCCAGGTATCCTGGCGCAGTCAGGCGGCGCTTAGCATGGCGCGGCCGCGGCCACGGGTCATTAAAATTTAAATAAATACGGTCACACTTTCCCTTTTGCGGCAAATCCGAAAGAAGCATTACATCGCCCAGCAAAAATTTTACATTTGTAAGCTCTGCCGCGGCGGCTTTTTCCAAAGCGAGTACCATAACGCTCGTAACCTTTTCCACCGCTAAAAACTGAATTTCGGGGTGGAGGCGGGCAGTTTCTGCGATAAATGCACCTTTGCCGCATCCGATTTCAATGTGAAAAGGTTTTGTGGGAGCAAAATCTTGGGCATTTGCAAGGAGATATGTACTTGTGGCTTCCATGCGTTCCTTAGCATGTTTTTTATTCCGCATCCGCATAGGCGAGAGCCTCCTTCTCAGGTAATGTTACGTCCGCTTCCGCTAAAGGGGCGGAAAACGCGTTTAAAATCAGGAGTTCATCCGTCAAGACCAATGCACACATGCCTGTTTTTTCGACTATATCATGCAGCATGGTTAAAATATCATATTGGTCAGCAGTATCCGTCAATAGCTCAGGCTTATATAAAAGAATTGTATGCACGCCCGAAGCTACGGCGGCGAGCATTCCAAGACGGAAAGTTTCATAAAGCGACAAATCCGCTGTGGACATCTGCGCGTAATCTGTGGGTAGACCTATATAAGGTAAAAAGCGTAGCATGTCTGCCTCTTTTTTTATGTTGCCAAATGCGCGCAGGACATCCTTTACAGTTTGAGAGGGCGGGAAAATCATATCCTTATGGATGAGTAAGCTTTTCTTTTTGAAAGTGCGGCTTTTGTGTAAAAATGTGTCCTCATAAAGCAGGGAACCGCGGCGGGGGCGGCGCTTACCCGAAAAAACGGATAACGCATTTTTGGCGGGAACAGCGCGGACTTCACCGCTATGCAATACAAAATTTAAAGATTCCATGCCACGCCGCGCAATAACCTTTGTGGCAGTCATATAGGATTTTTCATTCGGCATAAGCGGTGTGAGTGGCTCGATTTTGGCTGCCTTTTCCAAATAGAGCAGATACGGATGTGATGCACCCTCTAAAGGCCAAAGACGGTCTTTGTGCATAATATACACGGTTTCCGCATATTTACGTGCAAAGTGAATATCACTCGTCATAAATACAAGCGTAGTGTTTTTAATTTTACAAACTTTAATTAAAAGTGTATAGAGTGTATCGGCCTCCAAATCCGCAATATCCGTAGAGGATACGGATAAAAGTGCAATGGCGGGGTCTGTGGCAAGCGCAGCGGCATATACGACGGCGCGTTTCTCTTTTTTTGACAAAGATTTTATGCGCTTTGACAAAATGCGCTCGGGGTCAGTAATGCCTAAAAGCAGCATAATACGCTTTGTGTCCAGGAGAATTTGGTGTGCGTTCTTCTTTAAATCCTCACAAAACGGAGCAGTAATGTATTGCTTTACAGTTTTATGCATACCATCCAGCACATCACTCT
>JAZNLF010000041.1:0-3873 GCA_045578945.1 Clostridia bacterium
ATGTTGTCTTCCTAAGACCGCTTGGCCTCCGACTTCCGCTAAGAAGCATCCCCGAAACGGCATTTTCGACCGCTTCTTTATCCGCACCCAGTATATCGGCCGCTATAGTATAGAGGCGCAGAAGCGGTAAATACGTATGCCCACCGCCTGCACTTTCTTTCAAAACATATAAAATACCGCTTTTAAGACGTGAGGCGTCACACAAATCCACTCCCATCTCTATTGCAATCTTGTCAGCAGTTCGAAAGCCGATTCCATCAATATCGCATAAAACATATGGGTCTTTTTCAATTTCGCTGACTGCAGAAGGGCCGAATTTCCGAAAAACCTTCACAGCAAAATTTGCCGTCACACCATACGGCTGCAGAAACATAACAACACTTTGTATTGCTTGCTTTTCAAGAACTGACGCTTGTATTTCGTCCGCTTTTCTGCGGCTGATTCCCTTTATTTTAGCAAGTTCCTCAGGCATGTCACGCATGACTGTCAACGAATCCTTACCAAAGCGTGAAACAATTTTTTGTGCCGTAGAAGGTCCGATGCCTTTGATAATTCCTGAGGACAAATACATCAAAATTTGCGCCTCGCCTGTCGGTAAAATCTTCTCAAAAAATTCTACTTTGAATTGCTCTCCATATTCAGCATGGCTTGTCCATTTCCCCGTCAGCCGTACACTTTCCCCCGGTGCAAGATCAGGCATATTGCCGACTGCCGTGGTAAAAACGCCATCCACGTCAATATCGCAAACGGTATATCCGTTTGCGATATTGGAATAAATGATTTCTTCTACAACACCCTCTATGACGATTGTTTCCGCCATAAAATCCCTCTCTTTGGTTAGTCTTTTCTCTTAACATCAAAACGCCTGCAGATTGCATCAATATATATATTATCTTTTCCTCTTACATACACGCATGCATTTTCAAAATAACGTTCTGCAAGACGTTTCGCAGTCATAACTGCATTTTCCACATCCTCAGGTACATCATCGCCGCTTACAATAATTTCTACATATGTACGCGCCGGTGCTACGATTGCACGAACAAGCAAAACGACGGTCCATATTAAAAGCAGGGTGATAAGGAGTGGTATTCCATACTGCATCAGCATACTACTCGCCTCCTGCTTTTATTGTATGCACCTTGCGTCCACTTGGTGTCTTTTATAATACTTTCGCTTTTAAAGCGTCAACCATATCCGTCTTTTCCCAAGGATATGCACTATTGCCAAAATGCCCGTATGCGGCAGTCTGTGCAAATATAGGCTGACGGAGCTGTAATTTTTCTATCATACCATCGGGGCGCAGGTCAAAAAGCGCATTTACTGCGTCAGTAAGCTTTTCTTCCGACACTTTCCCTGTCCCGAACGTATCCACGCGAAGCGATACAGGGCGCGCTACACCAATGGCATACGCCGCCTGCAGTTCACATTTATCCGCGAGGCCCGCAGCAACAATATTTTTTGCGATATAACGAAGCATGTATGCCGCCGTTCTGTCAACTTTTGTCGCATCCTTGCCCGATAACGCACCGCCGCCGTGACGTGCATATCCGCCGTATGTATCTACAATAATTTTTCTACCCGTAAGACCTGTATCTCCATGCGGGCCGCCTACAACAAAGCGTCCCGTGGGATTTATAAATATTTTTGTATTTTCATCTAAGAGCGCATCTGATACAACGGGTTTTATGACAGCTTCATAAATATCTTCACGCAGCTTTTCAATCGAAACATCCGGATCATGCTGCGAGGAAATAACAACTGCCTCCACACGCTTTACAGTATCATCTTCGTACTCTATGGTAACCTGACTTTTCCCGTCGGGTCTTAAATATGGAAGTGTGCCGTCCTGACGTACTTCGGTCAGGCGACGTGTCAGCTTATGCGCAAGGTCAATCGGAAGCGGCATATATGACTCTGTTTCGTTGCATGCATATCCAAACATCAGTCCCTGATCGCCTGCGCCCAATTCCTGATTGCCGCCAAGCTTGGACTCATAAGAATTATCAACACCCATTGCGATGTCCGGCGACTGCTCATGTATGCAGTTTAAAACAGCGCAAGTATCAGCATCAAAGCCGTAGCTTGCTTTGTCATAACCGATTTCGCGGATTGTTTGTCTTGCTATGCTTGCAATATCTACATAACAGTTTGTTGTAATCTCGCCCATGACCATAACAAGGCCTGTTGTCGCTGCGACCTCACATGCCACGCGTGCCGTCGGGTCTTGCGCCAAAATTGCGTCCAATACGCTGTCCGATACTTTGTCACACAGTTTATCGGGATGGCCTGCTGTTACTGATTCAGAAGTAAAATAATGTTTCATAATCGTACTCTTCTTTCTCGTATAATTCGTACATACTAAATTTTTATTGTTTCATTTATTATATCTATTTTCTAAAGAAAAGTCAATCCTTTTGCCAGAATTTATCTTTGCTTTAATTTAAATTTGTATTTTTTTGAAAATATGTTTTCTTTTGAAGAAATAAATGGTATAATGAATGTGAAAATGTATTTACAGATGGAGGAATATAAAATGTTTTATATCGGTTGTCATTTGTCATCGCAAGACGGGTATCTCGCTATGGGAAAGACCGCCCTTTCCATTGGCGCGAACACCTTTCAATATTTTTCAAGAAACCCGCGCGGCGGTGCTGCAAAACCTATGGATACGGAAGATGCCGCGAAACTCATGGCGCTTTGCAAAGAACATAACTTCGGTCCGCTCCTGGTACATGCCCCCTACACACTAAATGCCTGTTCTAAAGACGAAAAGATACGCGACTTTGCACGTTTGACCTTTAAGGATGATTTAGCCAGATTACAATATCTTCCGGGCAGCTTTTATAATTTTCATCCCGGCAGCCATGTTGGACAGGGAATCCCAGTCGGCATAGCGCAGATTACGGAAATATTAAATGAAGTTCTATTTCCCGGGCAAGAAACAATTGTTCTTTTGGAAACGATGGCAGGAAAAGGGTCTGAAGTCGGCAGTCGTTTTGAGGAACTTCGTTCCATTATTGATGGTGTTACGCTTTCCAACAAACTTGGCGTTTGTCTTGATACATGTCATGTATATGATGCAGGTTATGATATTGTTTCGAATTTAGATGGTGTATTGGAAGAATTCGACCGTATCATCGGTCTTGACCGTCTTCGCGCCATTCATTTAAATGACAGTATGAATCCGTATGAAAGCCATAAAGACCGTCACCAAAATATCGGCCAAGGCTCTTTAGGTCTGTCCGCAATTGAAAATATTATCAATCATCCGATTTTACGTAACCTCCCCTTTTATTTGGAAACACCGACCGATGATGTTGGGCATGGCGAGGAAATCAAAATTTTAAAAGGTCTTTATCACGATTTTGAATAAAGCATCGACAGACGCATACAAAAACGGCTGCATCTTCTACAGATGCAGCCGTTTTATTATGAAAGCTATTTTTAAAATTACTTCAGTTCAGAAGCCTTGCCGTTGCAGCCAAGAACATTTACCAATTTATGCTTTACGAGGCCTTTGATTGCTTCGCGTGCAGGCTTTAAATACTGTCTGGGATCGAAATGATCAGGTGCTTCTGCAAAGTGCTTACGGATGCTGCCTGTCATTGCGAGGCGAAGGTCAGAGTCGATATTGATTTTGCAAACGCTCATGGAAGCTGCTTTGCGGAGCATATCCTCGGGGATACCGATAGCATCAGGCATTTTACCGCCGTATGCATTAATCATTTCAACAAATTCCGGAATAACGGAAGAAGCACCATGCAAAACAATCGGGAATCCCGGCAGTTTTTCGCTGACTTTTTCCAAAATATCAAAACGAAGCTGGGGCTTTTGACCGGGCTTAAATTTGTATGCGCCATGGCTTGTACC
>JAZNLF010000042.1:0-1823 GCA_045578945.1 Clostridia bacterium
CCGCTTGGCCTCCGACTTCGCATCTGCAAAGGTTCCGATTTCTCTTGCTCCTTCCGCAGAGAAGGTCATGTTTTTCTCGTGCATTTCCTCGGCCGCCTCTGTAATGTTTACCGCATGGTCGGAAATACGCTCCATATCCCCGATACAATGAAGCAACATGGTAAGCTCTGCACTATCCTTTACAGAGAGGTCCTTACTGCTCAGCTTTACAAGATACTGACCGAGATGATCCTCAAATCGGTCTGCTTCCGATTCTAATTCGAATATCTTATCCGCCAGCTTCTCATCATAGCCCTGCAATAAATCCATGGAACAATCCAATGCCTCTTTTGCGATTTCTGCCATATGATTTGCAACCACTTTACAATGTTCTACCGCAAGTGCCGGTGTTTCAAGGAAACGCTCGTCCAAAAGCAAAAGTTCCTGCTCGATTTTCTCCTTCTTCGGATCCTTTACTTCCTTTACGGTCAGACATGCAAGCTTCTCCAAAAGCTTCGAGAACGGCAATAATAAGATGGTTGCAACTACGTTAAAGCAGGTATGCACCGTTGCTATTCCTGCCGGAGTTGCCGCCGTATCCAAAAATGCAAAATCTACAAATGCATTGACGCCATAAAACGCAAGCATAAAGACTAGGGTGCCTACCAAATTAAAATACAAATGCACCAATGCCGCACGCTTTGCATTGGTTTTAGCGCCGATTGCGGAAAGTAGAGCCGTTACACAGGTACCGATATTCTGACCCATGATAATCGGAAGCGCCGTTGCATAAGGCACCTTTCCTGTCATACAAAGTGCCTGTAAAATACCCACCGATGCGGAAGAGCTTTGAATAATCGCCGTTAAAACCGCACCCGCAAGCATTCCTAAAATCGGATTAGAGAACATCAAGAGGATATTGGTAAACGCCGGAACATCGCGCAAGCCTTCCACAGCGCCGCTCATTGTGTCCATTCCTACCATCAGGATGGAAAATCCCACAAAAATCATACCGAGATTTTTCTTCTTCTCGCTCTTAAGAAACATAATGAAAATAACACCAACCAACGCAAGAATGGTGGTAAAATTGGTTGGCTTCAACAGTTGCATGAAAACACTGTCGCCTTCAATGCTTGTTAAGCTCAAAATCCATGCTGTCATGGTCGTACCGATATTGGCGCCCATAATAATGCTGACGGCCTGAGAAAGTTTCATAATACCGGAGTTTACAAAACCTACTACCATAACCGTGGTAGCAGAGGAGGACTGTATCACTGCCGTTACCGCCGCACCTAAAAGCACACCCTTAATCGGATTAGACGTTAACTTCTCTAAAATACGTTCCATACGTCCGCCGGACATTTTTTCCAGACCCTCGCCCAGCAAATGCATACCGTACAAAAACAACGCCAAGCCACCAATCATCGATAAAACATCAAAAAGATCCATTTTTTCTACGCGACCGTTTTACACAGTCGTTCTCCTTCGGTTTATTTGCAATTATATTTTACCAACAAATTGTGAACCAGAAAAGAAAAATGCCGTTAAAAAGATGTTAAGATTTTGTCTGCATAACAAAAGAGCCACAGATTCCTCTGCGACTCCTTTACTCTTTACAATCCTAACTTCTCAATATTTTCGATGGTTCTGATGATATGCTCGTGGGCAAGCTTCTCTGCCAAATCCTTGTCTCTGGAACGAATGGCGTTCAAAATTGCCGTATGCTCCGCCGTAGAACGCTTTGCACGCTCTTCCATGGAAAGGGTGATTTTTCTGACACGCTCTACATAATGGTGAAACACGGAAAGCTCATGTTCCAAAATCTTACTTCCACAGGCACTGTA
>JAZNLF010000043.1:0-2497 GCA_045578945.1 Clostridia bacterium
TCTTAAAGAAGGCATTTTAAAAATCGAGGGCGCACATATAAACAGTCCCGAGAATGGCTTGCCGCATATTTTAAATGTATCTTTTGGCAAAATTCCGTCCGAGGTTTTAACCAACGCACTTTCCGATAAAGGTGTATGCGTTTCAAGCGGTTCAGCCTGTGCGGCGGCGCGCGCGGAAAAAAGCTATGTACTGCGCGCGATGGATGCGCCCGCACCCGACAGCGGCGTGCGCTTCAGCCTTTCGGATATGAATGAGATGGAAGAAATTGAAGAAACACTTTCGGTATTAAACTGCATCGTGCCTATGCTTTTGGCGGTGCTGAAATAGAAAGGAACAATATGAAGGAAATAATTTTAATTAAGTACGGAGAGATTATTCTAAAAGGACTCAACCGCCATATTTTTGAGGATAAGCTCGTGAGAAATATTCAAAAAGCGGTCGGGAAAAGTGCGCGCGTATATAAATCACGCGCCACCATTTATGCAGAGCCTATGGAAGGCGCAGATACGGATGAAATTATGCGCGCGGTGATGCGCGTGTTTGGCGTTGTATACGTCATCCGCGCCGCGGTATGCGAAAAATCTCTTGCGGAGATTGGGGAAACGGCAATCAGCTACGTGCCGCTTTCTGCTTATAAAACCTTCAAAGTGGAAACAAAGCGCGCGGATAAAACGTTTCCGATGGCATCACCTTTGGTCAGCGCGGAAATTGGCGGCAAAATTTTAGAAGCGTTTCCGCATCTTACTGTGGACGTGAAAAATCCTGATATTGTCGTAAGTGTTGAAATCCGCGAGGGCGGCGCATACGTATACGGCGCACGGCAAAAAGGCCCCGGCGGTATGCCGACAGGCACGGCAGGCAAGGTTATGCTGATGCTTTCAGGGGGCATTGATAGTCCCGTTGCGGGATATACCTTGGCAAAGCGCGGCACCACGATGGATGCGGTGCACTTTTTCTCGCCCCCCTTCACAAGTGAGAAGGCGAAGGAAAAGGTCATTGATTTGGCGAAGATTATTGCGCAGTATACGGGTGGTATGCGCGTACACATTGTGCCCTTTACAGAGCCGCAGCTGCAAATGAAGGCAAAGTGTCCGCCGGAGCATTTGACCATTTTAATGCGTCGCATGATGATGCGGATTGCTTGCAAAATTGCGGAAAATACGGGTGCAGGTGCGGTGGTGACGGGTGAGAGCCTCGGGCAGGTCGCAAGCCAGACGCTCGAAGCGATTGCCGTGACGGATAAATGTGCCACAATGCCATGCTTTCGTCCTTTAATCGGTATGGATAAAGAGGATATTATTGCCGTAGCCAGAAAGATTGACAGCTACGAAACCTCTATTTTACCTTATGAGGATTGTTGCACGATTTTCGTGCCGAAGCATCCGACAACGAAGCCGCGGCTTGAAAAAATATTGGAATCCGAGGCACTTTTGGATACAGAAGCGTTAATTGAGAAGGCGATTTCGGAAACGGAGTATATTGATGTGTAAAAAGGAAAAGGTAATAAAAACATTACTGTCCGAAAAAATAACGGTTGCAACCGCGGAATCCTGCACAGGCGGCCTTTTGGCGGCGGCGTTTACGGATTATGCGGGCATCTCTGAAATTTTTATGGAGGGCGCTGTGACCTACGCCAATGCGGCGAAGGTGCGCCTTGGCGTTTCGGAGGAAACCTTGGCGCAGTATGGCGCTGTCAGCCATGAAACGGCATGCGAAATGGCGGCGGCGATACGAAAGCGCGCAGGCACGGATATCGGGATTTCCACAACGGGTATCGCGGGACCCGGCGGCGGCACAAAAAAGAAGCCTGTCGGACTTGTTTATGTGGGTTTTTCTGATGAAAATGGAGAACAAAGCTTTGCGCTTCGCCTTTTCGGGGACAGAAAAACAATTCGGGAAAAGACTATAGAATGCGTCTTTCGTATACTGAATCAGAATTTTGAGAGGGATTGATAAAATGATAAAGCTCTGGGAAAATGGTGCACCTTACTTTGATGCATCCTTCGGGCAGGAAGAGCCGAATTTGGCTCCGTACCTTATAGAGGATGGGGAAATACACCCCGCGGTTATTGTTTTCCCCGGCGGCGGTTACTCGCATCGCGCATACCATGAGGGAGAACCTGTAGCACAGTGGCTAAACAGCATTGGTCTGCACGCCTTTGTATTGCAGTACAGAGTCAATCCCTATACCTATCCCGCGATTTTAAACGATGCCTTGCGCGCCGTGCGTCTTGTGCGCTATAAAGCCGCGGAATTTCGAATTGACCCGAATAAAATCGGCACACTCGGTTTTTCGGCGGGCGGGCATTTAGCGTCCTGCACCGCGTTTTGCTATGATTTAGCAGAGCTTGATGAAAATGACCCTGTAGACCGCGTTTCCAGCCGCACAGACTGCGCCGTACTATGCTACCCCGTTTTATCCTTTGTTCGTTTTTCGCATATGGCGAGCGCACAGAACTTTTTGGGTGAAGCATGCGGAGACAGAAAGCTTTTACG
>JAZNLF010000044.1:0-2333 GCA_045578945.1 Clostridia bacterium
ACACCACCATTGCGGTCAAGGTGTATATGGAGCCGCTGACGCTTGAATACGTTGCAAAAATTCTGCGTCACGAGCGTCCCGATGCAATTGTGCCGGGTATCGGCGGGCAAACGGGTTTAAATCTCGCAATGCAGCTTGAGAAAAAAGGTATTTTGAAAGAATGCGGCGTAAAGCTTTTAGGGACAAGCAGCGAGAGTATTGAACGCGCGGAAGACAGAGAGCTTTTCAAAGAATTATGCCAATCCATCGGCGAGCCTGTTATTCCTTCCGAAATTACGTATTCGCTTGACGAAGCAAAGGCGGCGGCAGAGCGTATCGGCTATCCTGTGGTATTACGTCCTGCGTTTACGCTCGGCGGTACAGGCGGCGGCTTTGCCAATGACGAGGCGGAGCTTGTGGAAATCGGTATCAATGCCTTTAAGCTTTCTCCTGTGCATCAGGTTTTGATTGAAAAGAGCGTAAAGGGTTATAAAGAAATTGAATTTGAGGTTATGCGTGACTCGAAAGACCATGCCATCACCATCTGCGGTATGGAAAATATTGACCCTGTCGGCGTGCATACAGGCGATTCTGCGGTTGTAGCACCGATTTTGACACTTTCAGAGCATGACCATAAAATGCTCAATCAAAGCGCCATTAAGATTATCCGTGCACTTAAGATTGAAGGCGGCTGTAATGTGCAGTTTGCCTTAAATCCGACCTCCTCGGAATACTATCTTATCGAGGTCAATCCGCGCGTATCGCGTTCTTCGGCACTCGCTTCCAAGGCAAGCGGTTACCCGATTGCGCGTGTTACGGCAAAAATTGCGGTCGGCATGGAGCTTTCCGAGATACAGATTGCAAACACCACGGCAGCTTTTGAGCCGCGCCTTGACTACGTTGTGGCGAAGTTCCCGCGTTTCCCGTTTGACAAGTTTACATCTGCCAATAATAAATTAGGCACGCAGATGAAGGCGACAGGTGAGGTAATGGGCATCGGCACAACCTTGGAGGAATGTATTTTAAAATCTGTTCGCTCCTTGGAAATCGGTGTAAATCACCTTTACATGGCAAAGTTTGATGCCATGACAAATGCGGAAATTGAAAGCTATCTTGCGGACTTTCATGACGATTGTCTGTACGCCGTCGCAGAACTTTTGCGTCGCGGCGTATCGGTAGATGCTTTACATGAGATTACGAAAATTACGGCCTATTTCATCGAGGCTATTGCGCGCATTGTGGCAATGGAAAAGACCATCCAAAATGCGAAAAATGACAGCGCAGTTTTAAAAGAAGCAAAGAAAATGGGCTTTAGCGATGTATACATTGCAAAGCTTTGGGCATGCAGCGAAATGGATGTCTATGCGATGCGCAAAAAGGAAAATCTGTTCCCCGTCTACAAGATGGTGGACACTTGCCATACAAATGCGTATATTCCGTATTTCTACTCTACCTACGGCGAAAAACATGATGTACGCCTTTCGGACAAAAAGAAAATTGTAGTTTTGGGCGCAGGTCCTATCCGTATCGGGCAGGGCGTGGAATTTGACTATTCTACCGTCCATGCCGCAACAACGATTAAAAATGCAGGCTACGAGGCGATTATTATAAACAATAATCCCGAAACGGTTTCCACCGATTACGAAACGGCAGACAAGCTTTACTTTGAGCCGCTGACCACGGAGGATGTTATGAATATCCTCGAATTTGAAAAGCCCGAGGGCGTTATCGCCTCTTTGGGCGGCCAGACGGCAATTAACCTTGCCGAGCCGCTTTATGCACGCGGCATCAAGATTATCGGCACGGATTGCGAGGCGATTGAGCGCGCAGAAAACCGTGATGCATTCGAAAAAATCTTAAAATCACTTTCGATTCCGCAGCCTGAGGGACGTGCAGTAACGAAAATAGAAGACGGCGTTAAGGCGGCAGCGGAAATCGGCTATCCCGTACTGGTGCGCCCGAGCTTTGTTTTGGGCGGCCGTGCCATGCAGATTGTAGCGAATGAAACGGCGCTCCGTCACTATTTGAAAACGGCGGTTTCCATTGACGAGGAAAGACCTGTATTGGTTGACAAATACATTGTCGGCAAAGAGGTTGAGGTCGATGCCATTTGCGATGGCAGAGATGTGTTTGTGCCCGGTATTATGGAACTGATTGAACGAACGGGTATCCATAGCGGTGACTCTATCAGCGTCTATCCGCCTTTCTCTATCTCGGACAAGGTTAAGGGCATTATTTTGCAGTATGCCAAAAAGCTCGGCCTTGGCATCGGCATAGTCGGCCTTTATAACATTCAGTTTATTGTGGATAAGGATGACAACGTATTTATCATAGAAGTAAACCCGCGTTCTTCA
>JAZNLF010000045.1:0-4326 GCA_045578945.1 Clostridia bacterium
GTCAATGTTTTGCAATATGTGCTTTTAAAAGCAACACCGATTCGCTCGCTTCCTGCGCTTTCACTTAAAAATGGTATTCCCGAGCCCGTTCTTTTAGTCTACCCCACGCTTCTTTCCTCCGCAAAAAAAGCAGAGGAAATGACAACAAAGCTTGAAACTGCATACCTTGCAAATCGTGATAATCATTTACATTTTGCACTTTTAGGTGACTTTAAAGACAGTGACACAAAAACAGAGGATGCTGAGATTATAAATGTCGCAAAGCGGGCAATCCGAGCATTAAATGAAAAATATGGTGAACGCTTTTATTTTCTGCACCGAGCGCAAACTTACAGTGAGGCACAGAAAAAATGGATGGGATGGGAACGAAAACGAGGTGCACTCTCCAATTTAAATTCATTTTTGCGTGGTGAATATACGTTTGCCTTCACAGAAGGCAATGTCAAAAAGCTCCAGGGCATACAATATGTTTTAACGCTGGACGATGACACGCTTCTGCCGCCCGATGGCGCGCGACGTCTGGCAGGCATAGCCATGCATCCTCTCCATAAACCTGTTATTAAAAATGGTATTGTAATATCCGGATATGGTATTATTCAGCCGCGTATCAGTGTGCGGCTTGAAAGTGCGTGGCGAAGTCTTTTCTCCCGTGTTTTTGCGGGACAAGGCGGCATTGACACCTACCATACATCCGTTTCGGAATTTTATATGGACGTTTTCGGCGAAACCATTTTTACAGGAAAAGGTCTGTATCATGTGGATACTTTCAGAAGCTGTATGTCCATTCCTCCTGACACAGTCCTCAGTCATGACCTTTTAGAAGGCAACTATGTACGATGTGCCTTAGCGTCTGATATTCAGGTGTTCGACGGGTTTCCCCACCGATTCCCCGCGTATGCATTGCGACAACATCGCTGGATTCGCGGTGACTGGCAAATTCTGCCCTGGCTTTCCAAATTTGTTCCGACAGAAAACGGGAAAGTGATAAATCCGCTCTCCCTTTTATCCAAGTGGAAAATCTGGGAAAACTTACGGCGAAGCATTACGCCCATTATGCAGCTGATTCTTATTTTATTCGGGAATCGCGCCGTATCACTTGCGGCTTTTTTGTCATTGCTTTTGCCGATGTTTTTATATTGTATCGATGCTATTTTACAAAAAAGTTTTCTAAGCATGGGCGAAAAAGTCTACACCTCCCTCATATATGGGTTTCGCGGCATCTTGTATCAAATCACGCTCACCATTGCTTTCCTTGCGCAAACCGCATATATTGCATTGGCCGCTGTTATTACAGGATTCTATCGCGTCTTTTCACACAAAAAAACGCTCGAATGGGTGACTGCGTCTGATGCAGAAGTTGCCGCTACATCTTCCCTCTTTTCTGCATGTGTATTTATGTTGCCTTCCATACTGATTGGTCTGGCTACATTGCTTTTCGTTTTATTCGGTGTATTTGAAAGCGGCATAAAGCTGATTCTTTCCATTCTTTTTATTATTGCGCCTTGTCTTTTATATATCACAGGCAGAACAAACGATATAACTCTGCCAGCCCTCACAGAAAAAAAAGAAAAGTTTTTACACGAAACTGCGCAAAATACATGGAATTTCTTTCGGGATTATATGACCGACGGAGACCATTTTTTACCGCCCGATAATATACAAGTTAAACCCTATAAAGGGGTAGCACACAGAACAAGTCCAACAAATATAGGGTTTGGTCTTATGGCATGTCTTTGCGCATATCACCTTCATTTTATAGATGAAAAGGAACTGGTGACACGTCTTACAAAAACAATGGAAACTGTTGAATCTCTTGATAAATGGAAAGGCCATTTATATAACTGGTATGACACAAAAACCTTAGCGCCGCTTTCGCCGCGCTACGTTTCGACAGTCGACAGTGGCAACTTCGTTTGCTATTTAATCGTTGTTATGATGGGACTTTTCTCTATATTGGATGCATCGCACCCGCTCATAAAACGCATGCAACGTATTATAGAAAATACGGATTTTATTCCCCTTTATAATGAAAAGAAGAAGCTTTTTTCTATCGGTTTTTCAATTGATGATAACAGGCCTTCCTCTTCCTACTATGACTTTATGGCAAGCGAAGCCAGACAAGCCAGTTATATCAGCATTGCCCTTGGACAAATCCCTGTAAAGCATTGGTTCTCATTGGGCCGCGGCCTGACTGCGTCCGATGGATATAAAGGTCTTATGTCTTGGTCGGGCACCATGTTTGAGTATTTTATGCCGCTTTTGATTATGAAATCATACCGCGGAACGATGCTCGATGAAACTTATCGATTTGCTGAAAATTGCCAGAAACGATACGGAAAACGAAGGCATGTCCCGTGGGGTGTTTCCGAATCAGGCTTTTATGCATTTGATTCTGACGGCAATTATCAATATAAAGCATTTGGTGTTCCCACGCTCGGTCTTGTCCGCCAAAAAGAAGAGGATGTTGTTATAGCACCTTATGCTTCTTCTTTAGCGCTTATGACAGACCGCCGCGGTGCGCTGCAAAATATGCTGCGTTTAAAAGAAAATGGCATGTATGGCGAATATGGTTTTTATGAAGCTGTGGACTATACGCCCTCCCGTCTGCACGGAAATATGCGCCGCGGCATTGTAAAAAGCTATATGGCACATCACCAGGGCATGATATTAGCTTCTATTACAAACGTTCTGGCAGATAATATTTTGCAAAAATGCTTTCATGCATATCCGCCTGTGCGTGCAACGGAGCCGCTTTTACAAGAGAGAATTCCTCTCTATGCACAGGTTATGAAGGAACGTCGCGAACGCGTTATGCCGATACGTTCCCGCTACAAGGCACAGAGTCCTACCATTCGGAATTTTAATCGAGAAGATACGTTGCCACGGCCAATCACATTTTTATCCAACGGAAATTACCATCTTTTGATTGACAGCCATGGATTTGGATGTGGAGCAATGGATTCTGTGCAATTGAATCAGTTTACACCTACGCGTGGCGGCGGCGAAGGCATTTATATTGTAAACCCATCCACGCGGGATATTTGGGATGGTTATGGGGACAAGTGTACCTTTTCAGACTATTCTGCGGACTATTTTGCCACACACGGCAAAATAGAAACGATACTTTCTGTTGCCGTAGCGCCCGATGACGATGCAGCTGCCCGCCGCATAACAATCATAAATAAATCAGGGAAAACAAAAACGTTTGAAATCTATTATTATACGGAAATTTCGCTCACTACGCCTTCTGCCGCCTTGGCACATAATGCTTTTTCCAAATTGTTTATTACAACAGAAATGGAATCGGACACTTTATATGCATACAGACGGCAAAGAAGTGAAAAGGAAAAAACATTTGTCGGATTTTTAACATCCTATGTCGAAGGGCAACAACTTGGCTCTATGCAATTTGATACGGACAGACTTTCGTTTTGCGGACGTGAAGGGACTCTTCCAATGGCATCAGACGGCACGGATGTCCTTGCAGGCAAAACTGGTATTGTTTTAGACCCCTGTTTTGCTTTAAAAATCCGTATATCGGTTGAGGACGGCGAAAGTGGTTCCGTAACCTTCCTTTCAGGACTTGCAGAAACGAAAGAAAAGGCATATAAAATAGCCGAAAAATACAAAAACCGACGAATCAATCTAAAAGATGCCGCTGCCGCATATGTCAAAAATAACACGCCCGTACTTTTCAAAGATGATGAGAAAAAAGAAATTATGCATGCGGCAGGTTATATGCTGTACGGCAATAATCCCTCAATGGAAATGTATCGCAATCAAAATACAGAGACCAAAAACACGCTTTGGAAAATGGGTATTTCAGGGGATTATCCGATTCTGACATTGAAAATCAACACAGAAGAAGATGCAGAAATTTTATCTACACTCATAAAAGCACAAAAATACTGGCTTTATAACGGTTTTCGAACAGACCTTGTTGTTCTTTGCGATGAGCCGCAAAGCTATACAATGCCGATTTATCAAATGGCAAGCAAATCACAAAACACAGGGGTTTATGTTTTAAAGCGAGGCGATATAGATAAAAGCGATAAAATGCTTTTAAAAGCTGCATCCTCTGTATATATTGATGCTTCCGCGGGCGGCCTTGGCACCCTCCCCGCCTATCCTGCACTTCCTAAAGAAAGAAAACCCTCCAAAACACATGCTCGAGATAAAAAACCGAATGTACCACCACTTATTTATGATAATGAATATGGTGGATTCAACAAAGAAACAGGTGAATATGTAATTTTGCAGACGCGGGGCGGCTCTACACCCATGCCGTGGATACACGTCGTTGCAAATCCTTCTTTTGGATTTATC
>JAZNLF010000046.1:0-3074 GCA_045578945.1 Clostridia bacterium
CTACTTTAAGTGCGCACGTATATGTTTTTCCCGCCACCACAAGCTTCAAAACGTCCGTGCCTTTGTGCTTTTCCATAATCGGGCGCAGTATATCAATTTTGGGTTCCTGCCCCTCGGACACAGTTACAGTAAGAATTTCCTCCATCGGCGGTGATGACGGCAAAAGCGTAATGACATCCGCAAGCACCTTTGGTTCTTCGTCTTCGCGAAGGCTGAGTGTTCCTTCTATGAAAACGGCCGCACCGTCAGTAAGGATTTCGCCGACAGCCGTCAGCGTTTTCGGAAATACAATCACCTCAAGCGAGGATGTCAAATCCTCCAGCGTTACAAACGCCATCATCGCGTTATTCTTTGTAATTTTATTTTTTCGCGCCGCTACAAGGCCTGCAACTTTTATGCGTTGTCTGTCTGAAAATGCAATATTCTCCGTATCCTTCAGTTCCACCAAGGGCACAACATCCAAAGACGCCAAAACCTCTTTATAATCGTCTAAGGGATGCCCTGAAAGATAAATGCCGAGCGCTTCCTTCTCGCGTGCCAGTTTTGTTTTTTGCGGAAATTCAAAGATGTCGGGAAAGGCATCCTTCGGCACATCTGCATCTTCTCCAAAGAAGGATAACTGGCCCTCAATATTTGTTTTTACACGTTCTGCCTTCGCCGCCATCATCATCTCATAGGATGCCAGCATCTGCGACCGCGTCGCACCCGTAAAATCAAAAGCGCCGCCCGCGATAAGCTCCTCCATGGCACGTTTATTCATATCCTTGCCCGTCATGCGGTCAATAAAGTCGCTAAGGCTTCGAAAAGCACCGCCTTTTTTTCTCTCCTCGGCGCAATTTTTTGCAAAGCTATGCCCCACATTACGGACTGCTGAAAGACCGAAGCGAATATTCTCACCCTCCGCCGTAAATTTATCGAAAGAGGCATTTACATCAGGCGGCAAAAGACGAATTCCCATCGCATCACATTCCATGGCATAGGCGGCAATTTTATCGCTGTTTCCAATCACGCTGTTGAAGAGCGCCGCCATAAAATAACGTGGGTAGAAGCACTTTAAGTACGCCGTTTCATACGCCAAAACCGCATACACCGCCGCGTGGGATTTATTAAAGGCATATTTGGCAAAGTCAATCATTGCATCGTAAATCTGATTTGCAATCTTCTCGCTGACGCCGTTTCGAACCGCGCCGCATATAATGACCTTGCCGTTTTCATCTGAAAGGCCGTGAATAAAGACCTCGCGCTCCTTCTCCATGACGTCGGTTTTCTTCTTGCTCATTGCCTTTCGGACGGAATCGGCGCGCGCCATACTATACCCGCCAATATCGCGCACAATCTGCATAACCTGCTCCTGATACACAATGCAGCCATAGGTAACGCGCAAAATCGGCTCAAGCTTCGGGTGCAGATATGTAATATGCGAAGGGTCTTTTTTGTTTTTGATATACATGGGGATAGAATCCATCGGGCCTGGCCGATAGAGGGAAATGCCCGCCAAAATATCCTCCAAGGTATCGGGAGAAAGTTCACGCATAAACGCCTTCATGCCCGCACTTTCAAGCTGAAATACGCCTGCAGTATCGCCGCGGCTTATCAGCGCATAGACCTCGGGTTTTGTAAAATCAAGCGTCTTTACATCTATCTCAATGCCCGCCATATCTGCCGCATCCCGAATCACCGTGAGATTGCGAAGGCCTAAAAAATCCATTTTCAAAAGGCCGAGACGCTCTAAAGTGCCCATCGGGAACTGCGTTGTAATAACGTCTCCGTTTTTCTGTAAGGGCACATGCTCATACACGGGTGCGTTTGAAATTACAACGCCCGCCGCATGTGTGGAAGCATGGCGCGGCAAACCCTCAAGCGCCAAGGAAATATCTAAAAGCTCTCGGATTTTACTGTCATTTTCATACGCCTCGCGCAATTTCGGCGTCATATCAATTGCGTCACGAAGCTTTATATTTAAAATATTCGGCACCAATTTAGCTACCACGTCCACTTCCGCATAGGGCATGCCCAAAACACGTCCTACATCGCGAATTACGCCTTTCGCCGCCATTGTACCGAAGGTGATAATCTGCGTTACGCGGTCACTTCCGTACTTACGATTTACATAGTCGATGACTTCCTGACGCCGTTCATAGCAAAAGTCAATATCAATATCAGGCATACTGACGCGCTCAGGATTTAAAAATCGTTCAAACAAAAGATTATACGAAAGAGGGTCAATATCGGTAATCGCAAGCGTATATGCCACAATACTCCCTGCCGCCGAACCACGCCCCGGGCCTACAGGGATTCCGTTCGATTTTGCGTAATTTACAAAATCCCATACAATTAGAAAATAGTCTACAAAGCCCATGTTTTGAATTGTGGACAGTTCATAAGAAAGGCGCGCTTTTGCTTCCGCACTCGGCGTGCCATAGCGGTTTATAAGGCCATCCTCACAAAGCCTTTTTAAATAGGAAAACGCATCCTCGTTATCCGGGACTTCATATTTCGGCAAAAGGCGCCTGTGGAATTCAAATTCAAAATTACACATGTCCGCAATACGGGCGGTGTTTGAAATGGCAGATTCCGCATATGGAAAAAGCGCCTCCATCTCCTCGGCGGATTTTAAATAAAATTCCTCCCCTTCAAAGCGCATTCTGTCCGTATCGTCCACATTTTTGCCCGTTTGTATGCACAAAAGGACATCCTGATATCGTGCATCCTCTTTTTTGATGTAATGCACGTCATTTGTCGCAACAAGCGGTATCCCTGTTTCCTCGGAAAGCTTTACAAGCTGCGGATTTATCTGCCGCTGCAGCATAATGCCATGGTCTTGCAGCTCCAGATAAAAATTCCCTTCGCCAAATATTTCCTGATACAAAAGTGCACGGCGACGTGCATCCTCATAATCGCCACGCGCAAGCGCACGTGGAATATCGCCCGCAAGACACGCGGAAAGCGCAACAAGGCCGCCGCTATGCGTGCGCAGTGTTTCCATATCAACACGCGGCTTATAATAAAAGCCCTCCGTAAAGCCCACAGACACAATCTGTATTAAATTCTTATACCCTTCCTCATTTTTTACG
>JAZNLF010000047.1:0-10156 GCA_045578945.1 Clostridia bacterium
GGTCTTAAATCGAAGGAAACCATAAGACGGCATTATATCCATCCGGCGACAGAGCTTAACCTTATACAAATGACTATCCCTGATAAACCGCAAAGCAGAAATCAAAGATATATCAAAAAATAATATAAACGCAAAAAGCCCGAATATACAAGTGAAATTCAGCTTGCATATTCGGGCTTAATTCGAATCTTTATTTCTCGACGCCGTGCAAAATGTTAGATATAATATCCAAAACCTTCTGATGGCAGCCGCCGCAGCCCGTAGAACAGTTTGTGATTTTCTGCACGCTTTCAAATGTTTTCAAAACGTCATCAAACTTTTTGTTGTTATAAACAGCGTCAGTAATATCGCTGTAGCTGACCTGCTTACAGTTGCAAACAATATAATTTTCTATCATTTTTATCACCTTTCTATGTAAGGGCTGCCACATGGCAGCCCCTTGGCAAATCTATTAGTTAAAATATCTCTTGAGTAAGCCTTCAAACGCTTTGCCGTGTCTGGCCTCGTCGCGCGCCATTTCATGCACAGTATCATGAATTGCATCAAGACCAAGCTCTTTTGCACGCTTTGCAAGCTCAAACTTACCTGCGGTCGCGCCGTTTTCAGCGTCTACGCGGAGTGTGAGATTTTCCTTTGTGCTATCGGTAACAACTTCGCCCAAAAGCTCTGCAAACTTTGCAGCATGCTCTGCTTCTTCATAAGCTGCCTTTTCCCAGTAAAGACCGATTTCAGGATAGCCTTCGCGGTGTGCAACTCTTGCCATGGCAAGGTACATACCAACCTCTGTGCATTCGCCTGTAAAGTTCATGCGAAGCCCTTCTATAATTTCAGCATCAACGCCTTTGGCAACGCCTACAACGTGTTCTGCTGCCCAGGATTTTTCACCTGACTGCTCGGCAAACTTTTCCTTCGGTGCTTTGCACTGCGGGCAAAAGTCGGGTGCTTCCGTTCCTTCATGTACATAACCACAGATTGCGCATACAAATTTTTTCATTTTTTCATTCCTCCAATTTTTGTTTTATTTTGCCGTGCAAGACGGACATGTTCCATAGAAAATAAGTGCGTGGCTGTCAATTTCGCAGCCGCTTTCCTTTTGTGCCGCAGTATCTAAGATGTCCTCATAGGGAAGAGGCAAATCCAAGACATCGCCGCACGCTTTACATGCCATATGGTAGTGATGCGTAGTGTTGCCGTCAAATCGGTCGGCATGTTGCCCGACCTGCAGCTTGGTAATGACACCTTCTGCCGCCAAATGCGAAAGATTGCGATAGACTGTGCCCAAGCTTATCGAGGGCATGATTTTCCGCATTTCTGAAAAAATCCAGTCTGCATCGGGGTGGCATGTGGTGCCGCGCAGAACTTCCAAAAGAAGCTCCCGCTGTCGGCTTCGCTTCTGCATGGCCCACCTCCAAAGTAGAAATAGTAATCATTATCGTTATTGTTATTATACAATACGTTTTTTGATTTGTCAAGCATTTTTTTAAAAAAATTTAAAAATAATAGAAAGACAAAATAATTTAACAGTAGACATTTCGGGAAATATGTGATAAAATAGCCTTAATATGGAAGGAGAATACATATGCGCAGAAATGTGAGTGAGTACATCGGCATTTTCACGGCGCTCGCGCGCGGCTTTTTCTGTCGTTTTCGATTTAAAGCATGCGGAAAACTGCTTCGCGCGGAACGCGGCATTATTATAAAGAAGAAAAATGCGGACATACGCGTTGGGGACAAAGTGTTTCTGCACCGAAACGTTAAGCTGAGCGCGTGGGGCACGGACGGGCCTGCGTCCCTTACGATAGGAAACAAAACGTATATCGGGGACAGAACGGAAATCCATGCAGGACAAAGCGTTTCCATCGGCAGCGGCACGGTCATCGCGTGGGACGTATGCATTATGGACAGGGACTATCATAAGCTGGAAAGCGATAAAGAGGTTTATAAGCCTGTCAAAATTGGCGACCATGTTTGGATTGGATGCCGTGCGCTTATTTTAAAGGGCGTTACGATAGGGGATGGTGCGGTCATTGCCGCAGGCAGCGTAGTGACGCATGATGTGCCGCCCGCCGCACTTGTGGGCGGAAATCCCGCACGCGTTATAAAGGAGAATGTTTCATGGCAGGAATAAAGAAAAATATATTCGGTTCCATAAGCTATGTCATGCTGATTATGATTTTCTCGCGGCTTTTGTCTCTTGTCAGCGTGCAGGTTTACATGTCCTACTACGGCGCGTCGGATATGTACCTTAATATTTATTCCTATGCGATTTCCGTGCCAAATATTATTTTTACTTGCTTTGGAACGGCGCTTTCTACGGTGGTTATCCCGATTTATACGGGCTACATTGCGAATCGGGAAGACAAAAAGGCAAAAAGCTTTGCGGATAATCTCATTACGGTTTCGACTGTATTTACGGCAGTTTTGGTGCTCGTCGGCATTGCAATTTCGCCCATTTTGCCCCGCTTTACACAGCTTGGGGATTTAAATTTTGCGACAAAGGCACTCATGGTCATGATGCCCGCGATGCTTTTTTACGGGCTGAATTATATTTTCCAGGGGATGCTCCAATCCCACGGCAAATACGGCTGGCCCGCTTTTGTCAGCGTGCCGAGCAGTTTAATCGTTATTTTATATGTCGTTTTCTGGGGTGACAAGTACGGCATATTCGGCCTTTTGCTCGCCACACTTTTAGGGCTTTCCATGCAGGCGTTTATCCTGGTGCCGCCGCTTTATCGCGCGGGGTATCGCTATAGGCCGAATTTTTCCCTGCAGAATCCTGACCTTAGGACGGCGCTTCGTATGACGGGCCCCGTTCTCCTCGGCGTTTCCGCCTATCAGCTCAATATGTTTTATAATACGACGATGATTGCGGGCTTCCCGGGCATGGTAACGCTTCTTACCTACGTCCAAAACATCACGCTATATATGGTTTTGGCATTTGTCTATTCCATCACGGCGGTTATCTATCCGAAGCTTACCGCGGCGGCCGCGGTTGGCGATATGGATTCCTATAAGGCCACACTCCGTAATATTTGTAATGTGATTGTGATTTTGCTTTTGCCGATTACCTTTGGCTTTATTGCCGTTCGGGAGCCGCTTTTGGAGCTGATTACCAAATGGGGCAAGGTCACGGCGGCAGAGGTCGGGGACGCGGCACGCCTTCTCGCGATGTACGCCATCGGCATTTTGGGCATTGGTTTGAAAGAAATTTTAGACCGCGCCTTCTATGCGCGGCGCAAAACACTTCTGCCCGCAATAAACGGCTTTTTCATCATGGCGGTCAATATCGGCCTCAGCTTGATTTTAATGCGTAAAATCGGGGCGTTCGGCATTCCGCTTGCCTATTCGATTGCATCCCTTTCGGGCGCGGCTTCGCTTCTTTACTTCCTTAGAAGGGAAATCGGCACGTTCGGGGAAGGCATGGGAAAAACGTTTTTCAAAAGCCTTGCCGCAAGCGCTATAATGTTCCTTGCCGTTTCGGGCTTAAACGGATGGATGGCGGCGGCATGTCCTGCAGATACGCTTCTTATGCGCGGAGTGCGCCTTTTTGTCCCCGTCATGTGCGGCGTTATCGTATATGGGATTATGGCAGTACTGCTCGGCTTTTTACCGAAAAAGCAAAAGGAGACGAAGGAATGAAGAAACTGACACGCGTCATATGTTATTTTCTCTACTACTGTTTTGCGCGCCACTTGCCTGCGACGGGGCTTCCCTACAGTTTTGGTGCAGGGCATGTGCGGCGACTTTTGGCAAAGGGTATGCTTGAGGGGTGCGGCAAGGGCGTCAATATTGAACATGGCGCGTTTTTTGCATCGGGCAAGGACATTACCATCGGGAACCATTCGGGGCTCGGCATCGGCTGCCGCGTGGCAGGCCCTTTATCCATCGGGGATGATGTGATGATGGCACCGAATGTGACCATTGTAACGCAAAACCATGAAACCAGCGACCTTACAAAACCGATGCGCCTGCAAACGGCGCCGAAATATAAAGTAACCATCGGAAACGATGTGTGGATTGGTGCAAATGTCATTATCCTGCCTGGCATCACCATCGGCAACGGATGCATCATCGCGGGCGGCGCCGTCGTCACGCACGATGTACCGGATTATGCGGTGGTGGGCGGCAATCCCGCACGCATCATAAAAAGCAGAAAGGACGGATAGACCATGCGCGTATTATATCTTATCAACCACGCAGGAAAAGCGGGTACGGAAAAATATGTATATAATCTGGCAAAGGCATACCATACTAAAAAAGCGGAATGTTTTTTTGCGTATCATGAGGAAGGGCCGCTGTTGGAGCAGATGCAATCCCTCGGCATCCCCACATGCCGCATAAAAATGCGCTCGCCCTGGGATTTGAAGGCGGCAAAAAAATTGGCGCGGCTTTGTGAGCGTTATAATATTGATATTATTCATACGCAGTACCCGCGTGAAAATTATATTGCGGTACTCTCGCGCCTGTTTCGGCGCAAAACGCGTGTTATCTATACATGCCATCTGACGCTGAAGACAGGGCTTTTATGGCGGATTTCCAATCGCTTCATCACAAAGCATGATGCGCAAATTATCAGCGTATGCAATAACGGGAAGGATTTAATGGTTGGAAACGGCGTGCCCGAGGATAAAATTCAAGTGATTTTCAACGGCCTTCGCATGGCGGAGGAAAGCTTGCCCGCGTCAACCATCCGCGAGGAGCTGGGACTGGCGCAGGACACCTTCGTGGCGGTGACGCTGGCGCGGTATCATATCGCAAAGGGGCTGCCGTACCTCGTGGATTCCATTGCGGAAATAAACCCTGACCTGCCGTTTGTATGCCTTATCGCGGGGGACGGCGAATTGTTCGATGAAATCAAAGAAAAAATTGCCGAAAAGGGCCTGGAGCACCGCATTATTCAGCTCGGCTTTCGGTCGGATGCACCGAATCTTTTGGCAGGTGCGGATGTATTTATAAACTCGGCAAAATGCTATGAGGCATTAAGCTTTGCCATCTTAGAGGCGATGGGCGCGGGGCTGCCTGTGATTGCCACAAATATCGGCGGCAACGGGGACATTATAAATCCGCAAAACGATTGCGGCATTTTGGTGGAATACGGTGACACGACCGCGATGGCAAGAGCAATCGAAAAGCTCGCGGCGGACAAAGACCTTTGCGCACACTTTAGTGAAAACGGGAAAAAGGCAATAGAATCCGTATTTAATCTTGACAGGATTTTGGAAAAAATATATACTGTATATGAAGAAGTAATGGCGCGGTAACGTGTAGGAGGGAAGAAAAAATGATTGACAAAAACGGAAAACTCTTTGGGAAAATAAACGTAATTGATTTATTGGTCTTGGTGGTTTTGGTGGCCGCAATTTTGGTGGTGGGGCTTCGCTTTATCGGCCCGCGCGGGGATGCGACCGAAACGCTCGAAATGAAGTTTTATATTGAAGAAGTCAACGATTGGGTTGCCGACAAAATTCAAATTGGTGACACGATGTATGACGGCACAAATTCCATGACGCTCGGCAAGGTAACAGCCGTCGAGAAGGGCAAAGCGGAAACGTGGGCGATTACAGAGGACGGCCGCTATGTTGTCGCGGAGCGTGAAGGATTCTGCTCTTTGGTCGTAACGGGCGATGTGCAGGGTAAAAAGACGGATACGGGTGCTGAAATCGGCGGCGAGATATACGGCGTCGGTCACTCGATGGTATTGCACGCAGGGGATGCCAAAATGTACCTGAGGGTGTACGATATAAGCCAAAAAGCAGAATAAAAGGGGAGTCTTTTCATGATACAAAGCAGTATTTTTATACATTTTGCCTTGTGGATTTGGCGGACGCTCCAAAGCGCTTTTTTGGTACGCGTGTTTTACAAAGGCTTTGATAAAATCTGCACATGGTTTCGTAAAAGCTGGATTTTTAAAGCACTCTTTCGCACAAAAAGTATAGACAGCTACGCCAAGACCTCTCTTTTCTACAAAGCCTGCGGCTTTGTTTGGAACGGGGTTTTGGCATTCTTTTCCAAACTATACGGGGCATGTGCGCGCCTTTGTCGCGGCAGTATAAGCGGAAGCATCTATGAAAGATTCTTTGCGCCGTCATTCTTTTTTCATGCCGAGGTATTTTGCATGGCGGCAATTGCCGTGATTTTCATGGTGCCGCACACAATGTGGAATAATATGTACGCGCTTATAATCGCGGTAGGACTTTTTGCCATCTACTTTCTCTGCCTTTTGGGCGGGAAAAAGGAGTTCGGGAAAAGCGTAACAGGGCTTTGGTCGCCGCTTTTATGCTTTATGTTTATTACGACCATGAGCGTCCTCGGCTCGCCGACGATGGGGGACAGCATTCGTGTTCTGGTCTTTTTCTGGACGGCGTTTTTGCTTTGCCTTCTCGTCTATGGCATGATGACAAGCGCAAAACGGCTTGACGCGCTTTGCGGCGTGATGCTTTTCGTATCGGCATTCACGGCAGTTTTGGCGGTTCTGCAAAGAGTCATGGGGCTTGAAAGTGATGCGTCGCTTACGGATTTAGCCTTAAATAAAGGCATGCCGGGCCGCGCGTTTGCAACACTCGGCAATCCGAATAACTACGCAGAATTTTTGATGCTTTTTATTCAGTTTGGATTTGTGTGGGCGCAAAACAGAAAAAAGATGTGGCATAAATGCATCGGATTTTTCATGGTACTGCTCTCCATCGGCGCACTGGTTTTGACGTATTCGCGTTCAGGCTGGCTGGCGTTTGCTGCATCCTGCATTGTCTTTACGGCGCTTTATAAAAGGCGGCTTTTGCCCGTCTTGTTCCTCGCGGCAATTTTTTGCATACCGCTTTTGCCGCAAACAGTCTTAAACCGCATTTTAACCATCGGCAACCTCGCGGACAGCTCCAGCTCGTACCGCGTGGATATATGGACGGGGTGCCTCGCCATGCTGCGGGACGGATACTGGCTCGCGGGCGTTGGCCTTGGCCCCGCTGCGTTCCAAGCGGTTTATCCTGCCTATGCTATCGGCAAAACGCGCATTGCGCCGCATTCGCATATGCAGTTTATGGAAATGTTAATTGAAATGGGTATTTTAGGCTTTATCAGCCTTTTGTGGTTTAGTGTAAGCCTTATCAGACGGACAAGTGCGTACGCCCTTCAGGAAACCGCGCCTTCGCAAAAGAGAATGCTTTGCGCGGCAGCAGCATCCATCTCGGGCATTACGCTTATAGGCTTTGCGGAATACACATGGTTTTATCCGCGCGTGCAGCTTGCATTCTTCATTGCAGCAGGCATTGCGATGGCGGTAGTGCGCATAAGCGCAAAAGCGAAAGGAAAATAAATATGAAGGTTTTGCATCTTATCAGCGGCGGTGATACAGGTGGCGCAAAAACGCACGTTTTTGCGCTTTTAGACGCGCTTTCAAAGATGACAGATGTGAAAATTGCATGTCTTATCCCGGGCGTTTTTTATCAGCAGATAAAAGAGCGCGCGGTAAAATCTGTGCTTGTGGAGCAAAAAAATCGCTTCGACCTTTCTGTTGTTGACAAATTAGTCGATATCATTCAAAAAGAAGGTTTTTCCATTTTGCATGCACATGGCGCGCGCGCCAATTTCGTAGCAAAGTATTTAAAAAAACGTATAAAAATTCCTGTAGTAACAACTGTGCACAGTGATTATCGCATGGATTTTGATGGATTTTATCGAAAAATTGTGTATACAGGGCTGAATGTGCGCGCTTTGAAGAAAATGGACTATTACATCGGCGTATCGTCCAATTTCCGCGATATGCTGATAGACCGCGGCTTTCGGCCAAATCGCGTATTTACGGTGTATAACGGCATGGACTATAGCACGGAGCCGACCTATATGGGGAAAGAGGAATTTGCAAAGCATATCGGCATTTCGTACGAGGCGGATAAAACGTATATCGGATTAATCGGCAGGCATGACCGCGTGAAAGGGCACGATATTTTTATTCGTGCAGCAGGCCTTGCGGCGGAGAAGAATCCGAATCTTCGTTTTATTATCGCAGGTGACGGTGACGGGCGCGATGCGCTGGTACGCCTTGCCGCGGAGGTGGGCATACAGGACAAGCTTTATTTTGCAGGCTTTGTTGAGAATATCTACAGCTTTATAAACTTTATTGACATCAATACGCTATCGTCGAGAAGTGAAAGCTTTCCCTATGTGCTTCTGGAGGGTGCGCGACTTAAAAAACCGACCATCAGCGCGGCTGTGGGCGGCATTCCCGACCTCATTGAGGATGGGGGAACAGGCCTTTTGTTCCCTGCGGAGGATTATACGGCATTTGCAGAGAAAATGCTCGCGATGGCAGAGGACGAGCCATGGCGCACAAAAATGGGCGAGGCGCTCTATGAAAAAGCGACAACGCATTTTTCCAATACGAGCCTTGCCAAAAGCCATATGGAGATTTATCGCGCTATTTTGCGGGATTATCACGATACAAAGAAATATGATGTGGTGCTTTCGGGCTATTACGGCTTTCATAATAGTGGGGATGATGCCCTTCTTCTGGCAATTTTAGAGAGCCTTCGCGCAAAAATGCCCGATATTCGCGCGCTTGTATTATCGGCAACGCCAAAGGAAACCATGCGCATTTATAAAACGGATGCCATACCTCGGTTTAATGTGCATTATGTGGCGCGTGCATTTAAAAACGCACATCTTCTCCTTTTTGGGGGCGGCAGTCTTTTGCAGGATGTAACCAGCGAAAAATCGCTCTGGTATTATCTTTATATCATGCGCCTTGCGCGCAAAAAGGGTGCGGGCGTGTATGTATATGCAAACGGCATCGGGCCTTTGCACAATAAAAATCGTAACCGTGTTGCACGCGCGATTGAAAAATGCGATATGATAACCTTGCGTGATCGGATTTCGTCAGATGCACTTATGGACATGGGTGTATCCTGCCCCACGCCCGAGGTCACGGCAGATCCTGCACTGGCGCTCGAGGGGATTTCGCGCGAAGCGGCAAAACAAAGGCTTACAGAGGCGGGCGTGCCGCAGGGCGGGCGCTATTTCGGCATAGCCTTGCGTGCCTGGCAGGGGGACGAGAGCGTATATCTGAAAAGCATTGCAAAGACCATAGATTATGCTGCAAAAACCTATGGGCTGACGCCTGTCTTTATTCCCATGAAGCGCATGACAGACGGGAAGGTGGCGGTGGCTCTTGCAGAGTGTATGGAAACGCCGCTTTATATTATAAAGGAAGATTATAAAGTGGAAGAGGTTGTCGGCATCGTGCATGCGTGTGATTTGGTGCTTGGTATGCGCCTCCATACGCTGGTGTACGCCGTAGGCGGCGGTGTTCCCGTGATTGGCATTTCCTATGACCCGAAGGTACAAGGCTTTATGGAATATATTGAAAATCCGTATGTTGTGGATATGGAAAATATAGAGGCGGAAAAGCTCTGCAGCTATGTGGACGAAATCTATAAAGCGTATGACAAAGTGCAAGAAATTCTGCAGGAGAAGGCGAATGCTTTGAAAAACAAGGCGGAAGACAATGCAGACAAGGCAATCGCGCTTCTTAAAAACCGCCAATAAAAAAAAGAAGAAAAAAATGAAAAAAATGCTTGCATTTTACAAAAAGCTGTGCTATACTATATAAGTATCTTAAATAAAGTGCGCTGTTAGCTCAGCTGGATAGAGCGTATGGCTACGGACCATAAGGCCAGGGGTTCGAATCCCTTACAGCGCGCCACGAAAAAGCACCCACTTTGTGGGTGTTTTTTCGTGGCATTATTTTTCAAGGGATTCGAACCCTGAGAGGGCGAGAGCCGAAGCCAAACAGTCCGGGGAACTGTTTGGCAGGCGAACGGTGCGCAGACGGGTACTGAAAGGCGAAAGCCTTTCGGTCGGCAAGCAGGGCAAGGCAAAAGCCTTGCATCCCTTACAGCGCGCCACGTCGAAGCAAAGTCCGCTTTGCTTCGATTTTTTTATGCAAAAAATCGTCCGCCCGCTTCCTTGCTTCTCCTTTTTCGAAAAAAGGCACGCTCGGCTTACCTGTTCGTTTGTAAACGCACGAACAACGGCTCGCTGTCGCTACCACCTTTTTTCGAGCGTGCCTACGGCACAAAAAGAGGCATTATTTTTCAAGGGATTCGAACCCTGAGAGGGCGAGAGCCGAAGCCAAACAGTCCGGGGAACTGTTTGGCAGGCGAAC
>JAZNLF010000048.1:0-1831 GCA_045578945.1 Clostridia bacterium
ATTGAAAAAATGCAAAAAGACCTTGAGAAATATAAAATTTACTATGATATATGGTTCCGCGAAAGCTCGCTTTATAAAAGCGGTGATGTTGAGGAAACAGTTCGTATTTTGACGGAGAAAGGGCTGACCTATAAAAAAGAGGATGCCATATGGTTTAAGAGTACACAGTTTGGTGCGGAAAAGGACGATGTTTTAGTACGTGCCAACGGGATTCCGACATACTTTGCGGCGGATATTGCTTACCATAGAAATAAGTTTAGCCGTGGCTTTGATACGGCAATCAACATCTGGGGAGCAGACCACCACGGACATATTGCGCGCATGAAGGGCGCAATGGAAGCGTTTGGTATTTCGCAAGACCGTCTGCATGTTATCACCATGCAGCTTGTACGCCTTGTCGAAAATGGCGAAGTGGTACGTATGAGTAAGCGTACAGGTAAAATGATTACACTTTCGGACCTTTTGGATGAAATCGGTGTGGACGCTGCACGCTTCTTCTTCAATCTTCGTCAGGCGGGTAGCCACTTTGAGTTTGATTTAGGGCTTGCCGTCGAGCAGTCCAACGAAAACCCTGTATTTTATGTGCAGTATGCGCATGCTCGTATTTCCAGCATCTTGCGTCTTTTAGAAGAGGAAGGCGAAAAGGTAAGACCATATGCTGATATTGATACTGCAAGGCTATCCGACCCGCATGAGCTGGCGCTTATTAAGAAGATTTCAGAATTTCCAGAGGAAATTCGTGTAGCAGCGGCAGGCTATGAGCCTTCCCGCATAACGCGTTACGCGATGGATACAGCAGCGCTTTTCCATAGCTTCTACAACGCTTGTCATGTACGCACAGAGGATAAAGAGCTGATGGCGGCACGACTAAAGCTTGTTGATTCCGTACGCGTGGTCCTAAAGAATGCACTTACGATGCTGTCTGTAAGCGCACCCGAAAAAATGTAGGAAGGGATATGCAGTATGAAAAAAGCGTGGAAACGTATTCTCTCATTACTTCTCTCATTGCTTCTTATAAGTACATCCGCATTTGCGGAGGAACTTCCGGGTTCGCAGCAATATATGTATATTCACGAACTCGCAAGCTATATTGAGAACAATGCAAAGTATCCTGCGCCCAAAGATTTTCTTCTGGATGCGGCGCTTTGGACAAGTCTTACAAATCCCGAAGGCGGCTTTGATGCCATACTCACAGAAATGATGGGCTCACTTGATGAGCATAGCTCGTATATCAAAGAGGAAGAATTAGAGCCATTCTTAAACCATGTTGTTGAAGGCGAATTTACGGGCATTGGCGTCAATCTCCTGATGCAGAATCATACATATGTTATTATCTCTGCAATTCCAAACTCACCTGCAGAGGCGGCAGGCCTTTGTGCGGGGGATATATTAGTGGCGGTAGATGGTGAAGACATCACGAATATGACGTTTGATGGTGTTCGTGCACGCATTATGGGCGAGGTAGGCACAACTGTAGAAATCACCGTGAAGCGTGGCAATGCGACCGTGACAGTACCCGTTGTACGTCAGGTTATAGAAGAGGACATGGTTTCATACGAAATCCGCGATAATGTCGGCATTATCACTATGGCAAATTTTACAGCTGTATCTGCCCGCAAGGTGGAAGAAGCACTTAAAAGTTTTACGGAGAAAAAGATTAAAAATGTAATTTTGGATCTTCGCGATAACGCAGGTGGAGAGCTTGAGGCGGCGCTTGATGTATGCAGAATGTTTACACCAAAAGGCGTGATTATGCGCGTTGAATATGCTGATTCCTCCAAAAATAAACTATATTATAACGAAACAGATGCAAAGGGAAAATATAATCTTG
>JAZNLF010000049.1:0-9097 GCA_045578945.1 Clostridia bacterium
TTTTTTGCTGGATAGATTGACAAAATTTCTTGTAGAGGCAAATATGCAAATCCGACAAAGCATACCGGTTATAAAAAATATTTTTCATATAACCTTTCATACGAATGATGGCGCGGCTTGGAGTTTGTTCAGCGGCAAAACCCCGTTTTTAATACTGTCAACGCTCTTGATTATTGCAGCTTTAGTCGCATACATTATCGTTAAAAAGCCAAAAAGCAAAATATTTGGCATAGCGGTATCGCTCATTTTATCGGGCGCAATCGGAAATTTAATTGATCGCATTATAATGGGATCTGTAATAGATTTTCTGGATTTATGCTTTATAAGTTTTCCGATATTTAATGTTGCGGATATTTGTGTTGTTTTTGGTGCAATATTGTTTTGTGTTTATATTTTTAAAAGTACGGATGAGAATTTGTAATGGATTATGATGCATTTTGCGGTGAAAGAATTGATAAAGCAATCGCGGCAGTACACAAGGAAATGAGCCGTGCATATATTGCAAAGCTTATAGAGGAAGAACATGTTACCGTAAATGGGAAGGGTACAAAGACGGGGTATCGCCTAAGACATGGCGATTTGGTTGATATTCAAATCCCTGCACCTGAGCCTATGCAGGCTGTACCGCAAGATATTCCGCTTTCCATCGTATATGAGGATGACGCACTCATGGTCATCAATAAACCTGCAGATATGGTTGTACATCCTGCAGCAGGAAACTATGATAATACGCTTGTGAATGCCCTCTTGCATCACTGCGGAGATGCACTTTCCACCATAGGTGGTGTGCAACGCCCGGGTATTGTCCATCGGATTGATAAGGATACGACGGGACTTTTGGTTGTTGCAAAAGGGGATGCGGCGCATCAAAGTTTATCCGAGCAGCTAAAGACACGCACCTTAAAACGGCAATATTATGCACTTGTACATGGAAATGTAACAGAAGATAAGGGACAAGTGAATGCTCCAATCGGCAGAAGCACAGCGGACAGAAAAAAGATGGCCGTTTCCCAAAAAGGCGGACGAGAAGCGATTACGAATTATGAAGTGATAGAAAGATTCGGACGCTATACATTATTAAAGTGTATTTTAGAGACAGGCAGAACACACCAGATTCGCGTACACATGCGGCATATCGGGCATCCGATCGTCGGTGATAAAACGTATGGTGTAAAGAAAGAGCCGTTTTCTTTAAACGGACAACTTCTGCACGCAGGCATAATTGGTTTTTTGCATCCGACCAGCGGTGAAAAATGCGAATTTACGGCGCCGCTTCCCGATGTCTTTGAAAAAGTTTTGCTTGCATTACGGAATGGAAATATGTAGTAAAAAGGGCATGTATCGACGTGCCCTTTTTTGAAAATATGATTTTAAAAGTAGGTGTATAGTTTGACAACGCTTTATTTGGTACGTCATGGCGAGGCTACAGGAAATATAGACAGAAGATTTCATGGATGGTTTGACTCGGATTTAACAGGAAATGGAAAAAAGCAAATTGAGCGCCTTAGAATTTGGTTTTCAGGGAAACAAATTGATGCGCTCTACGCAAGTGACTTAAAAAGGACACGCGAAACGGCGGCAGTGATAGCCGAAGAAAAGCATCTTTCCATTATTGAAAATCCCAACCTTCGTGAAATCAATGGTGGCGATTGGGAGGATGTACCCTGGGATGATTTGCCAATACTATATAAAGACAGCTACGATAAATGGCTACATACCCCACATCTTTTAGAAATGCCGTGTGGGGAAAGCATGCAGGCTTTTCAAGACAGAATTTGGAAAGCAATTAAATCCATTATTCAGAGTAATGCAGGAAAAAATGTTGCAGTAGTCACCCATGGAACTGCAATCCGTGTTCTTTTGTGTAAAATTCGAAATATTCCACTATCCAAGATGCCGGGCGAAGGCTGGTGCGACAATGCATCTGTTACTGTTTTAGAAGAAAATGACGGCGTTATATCGGTTATTCTTGATGGCGATAACAGTCATTTAGGGGATTTAAGTACCTTGGAAAAACAAGATTGGTGGAGAAAATAAAGGAGTAAACTATGCATCGGAAAATTACATTGACAAATCGCGTTCATCTCTATTGTACCCCAAATTATAAAGAGGCTTTTGTAAAAACAGAAGAACTTATAAAGTCGATTCTTGCGGATAATAATTTATCTGAGGACTGGACGGGGAAGAAGGTTTTGGTAAAGCCAAACTTATTGGCAAACCGAAAGCCTGACATGGGCGTTACATCCAATCCAATTATGATTGAAGCGGCTGCAAGGTTTTTTGTAGAGCGCGGCGCAAATGTTGTTATTGCGGATTCCCCGGGCGGCATGTATCATCCCACTCTTTTATCACGCATTTATGAAACGACAGGCATGAAGGCCGCGGCAGAGAAAAGCGGGGCTTCGCTCAATCTATCCGTTTCGTCCGATAAGCTGGGCGATTTTACAATTATTTCGCCACTCATAGAGGCGGATTTAGTCGTCAATATGGCAAGAATGAAGACACACATGCTTTGTGATATGACTGCATCCGTTAAAAATTTGTTCGGTTCTATCCCAGGATTACAAAAGGCAGAGTGTCACGCAAAATATCCGAATAAAAAGGATTTTTGCGAGATGCTTGTGGATTTATGTCTTACAAATGCACCGCAAATAAATATTATCGACGGCGTTGTTGCGATGGAAGGGAATGGCCCTGCCAGCGGGACGCTTCGCCGCACAGGTCTTTTGCTTGGCAGCGCAAACCCATTTGCCTTAGACCTTGCATGTGCACATATTATGGGATATGCACCGGAGGAGGTCTATACAGTTTCTTCTTCCATAGAGCGCGGACTTTGCCCTGCAAACATTGATGGACTTGAAATTATCGGCGAAGACATATCAAAGCATACATATCACTTCAAACGCCCGAAGGCGGGGAAAAGTGCACGCCTTATCAAAGCGTTGCCTGCATCAATTGCTTCGAGATTCCGTAAAGAAAAAAGACCACACATTCTTGTGAAAAAATGTGTGGGGTGTGGCGAATGTGCTCGTTGCTGTCCGGCTGAAACCATAAAAATCATAGATCGCGTTGCAACAATTCAGCACGATGCATGTATAAAATGCTATTGTTGTCAGGAACTTTGCCCGCAAAAGGCAGTTGTAGTTCGATAATAGAAAAAACAAGGGAATGCTTCGGCATTCCCTTATATATTAATATTTTTCTATATCGATTTTCTTGACCTGCCCGCAAATATCACGTTGTAAAAAGAGTGAGCCGAGCGTTGCAAAATCCTTCACATCATCACTTACAAAATAACGATATGTACCTTTATTGGATGCATTACATTGGAGGCCTTCGGTCTCCAATTTTTCTTTTAAATGCTTTGCAACTTCAACGCCGGGGTCAATAAGCGTGACGTTCTCACCCATGATTTCGGAAATAATGCCTTTTAAATGCGGATAATGTGTGCATCCAAGAATTAAGGTATCCACATTATGCGGCAGAATATCTGCAAGGTATTCTTTTGCAATCAGGCGCGCTACTTCGCTATCTGTGTGTCCATTCTCTACAAGCGGCACAAAAAGTGGGCAAGACTTCGAAAAAACATTTGTGTCACCATCGAGCTTTTGTAAAGCATTTTCAAATGCGCGGCTGTGAATCGTTCCGCTTGTACCTAAAACGCCAATCCGTTTTGTGCGCGTTGCATGTATGGCGGCGTTTGCAGTTGCATGTACGACGCCAATAAGCGGTGTTTTTGTTTTATCATGCAAATGTGGCAACGAAACTGCGCTGACAGTGCCGCAGGCGACCACAATTTGTTTAACGTCAAAACTTTCCAAAAAACGAATATCCTGCTCTGTATACTTTATAATTGTTCCTTTGCCGCGTGTCCCGTATGGAACACGGCCCGTGTCGCCAAAATATACAATATTTTCGTGGGGCAACACCTCCATAATTTCCCGCACGGCCGTTAAGCCGCCAAGACCGGAATCAAATACCCCGATACATCTGTTATCCATTGATTACCTCGCAATTATTGTTTTTTAGAGGAAAGCGCAAGCTCGATAAGCTTATCTAAAAGCGCATCGTAGGAAAGACCTGCCGCCTCCCAAAGTTTCGGGTACATGCTTATACTGGTAAAGCCGGGCATTGTGTTAATCTCATTCAAAATAATTTTTCCGTCCGAATTTCGAATAAAGAAATCAATACGCGAAAGACCGGCACCATCCATTGCACGAAATGCCCGAATTGCCAAAGAACGAATCTCCTCACGTACATCGTCGGAAATGTTTGCGGGGATTTCCAGCTTTGTGGAAGAACTATTGTATTTAGCGTCAAAATCATAAAATTCGACCGTAGGCAAAATTTCGCCAACTTCGCCTGCAAGCGGATTTTCGTTTCCTAAAATGGAACACTCCACCTCACGCCCGTCAATGTTTTCTTCGACCAATATTTTGCGTGCAAACTGCGCGGCATTGTCAAGAAGCACCGCCAATTCGCGGCGCGAATGCGCTTTACCTACACCGACGGATGAACCTGTTGTGGCAGGCTTGACAAAACAAGGAAAGCCAAGCTCATTCTCGATTTTGTCCATATAAAAATCAAAACGATCCGTTTCCCATGCGTTGACTGTAACCCATTTGGCCTGCGGAATACCGACACTGTCCAAAATGATTTTAGTAAAGGTTTTGTCCATGCAGTTTGCAGAGGATAATACACCCATGCCGACATATTTTAGATTTGCAAGTTCTAAAAGTCCTTGCATTGTGCCATCCTCACCATGTTCACCATGTAAAACAGGGAATACAACATCAGGGAATAGTTTTCTGACGTAGTCATCTTCCAAAATCAAGATGGCTTTATCTTCCGCATCGGGAGAGATAATTGCTTTTTTAAGATAGTCTTTTGACGTCGCCCATGTTCCATCAGCAATCAAATCGGTCGGCCCTGTGTATAAATACCATGCACCGCTTTTGGTAATACCGATTGTATGTATACTATATTTTTCAGGATTTAAATGGTTTAAGACGGATACTACAGAACGGCATGAAATATCATGCTCGGGCGACTGCCCGCCGAAAACCACACAGAGAGTTTGTTTGTTTTGCATTATAATACACTCCTGTTTTTAATATATTTTATGTACAAAAATAGAAAAATGCGCCTCTTACTTTGTAATTATATGATTTTTCCTGCAAAATATCAACCACTTATTTGAGATAAATCGAAAATTTGCTTTAAAAAGTGAATATAAGAATCAGGGGTTATGGTCTTATAGGCAGTCAACCATTTTCGAAGAGAAATTATAAGTGCATCCTTATAAAACTCAAAGACAGAAGGAGATTTGCTGTCATTCGGCTCAGCCAAAAAGGAGATGCTTTGCATCAAAGCTTTGGCAATATATTCACTAAGAGCGTTCTGGCCGTTTGCAGAGAGTATCTTTGCATAAAAAACACGGTTATCATATAAATAAGTGCATATCTTTTCGAATTTCTCTTTCGGTTTCAGATGATTGCATTTTACATAACATTCCGTTTGGAAAATCCAGATTACAATATCGTATTTATCTTTAAAATGGTAGTAATAGCTTTTTCTGCTCATGCCGACGTGACGGCAAATATCCGATATACTGACTTTGGAAAATGGTATCGTTTCCATGAGCTGGCGCAATGATGTCGCAAGTGCTTTTTTTGTGATTTCTGCATTTGCCATATTTACACCTCATTTGATATTGCTGGATTTTCTTACAGTATACCACAAGGGGAAGATAAAGACAAGAAAAATTTTGCAATCCGAGTCAGAAACAGCAAATAAGGATGAGAAAGTTTGTCTGGCAGTGCAGGCGAATCGTGCTTGACAGTCGAACATGCATATGGTATAATGTTTAAAAACATATTTCTGCGTAGAGAGGTTTAGGAATGATTTTATCGGATAATTGGAAAGACTACGTTCTGCTTGAGGCATCTGGTGGCGAAAAAGTAGAAAAGTGGGGGAAATATATTCTGCGTCGTCCTGACCCACAGGCAATTTGGAAGACGGCAAAACCGCTGCGGAGTCGTGTGGACGGCTTTTATCATCGCAGCAGCAGTGGCGGCGGCAAATGGGAGTTTTTCACAAAAATGCCTGAACGTTGGACGGTGTCGGTGGATGGTCTTCACTTTTATGTACGTCCGACGGGGTTTAAGCATACGGGCCTTTTCCCCGAGCAGGCGGCAAATTGGCGTTATATTCGGGAACACACAAAAAAAGGAGATAAAGTACTAAATCTTTTTGCCTATACGGGCGGTGCGACGGTTGCGGCGCTTGCAGGCGGGGCGGATGTAGTGCATGTGGATGCGTCAAAAGGCATGGTTGCGTGGGCAAAAGAAAATGTAGCCCTTTCAGGTCTTTCGGATTGCTTTGTGCGCTATATTGTAGATGATTGTGAAAAGTTTGTGCAGAGAGAGATACGCCGCGGCAATAAATATGACGGGATTATCATGGATCCCCCATCCTATGGCAGAGGGCCTGGGGGAGAAATGTGGAAATTTGAAAATAAAATTTTTGATTTTGTTTCCCTTTGTGCAACCCTTCTTTCTGACAATCCGCGTTACTTTATTATCAATTCCTACACAACGGGATTATCCCCGACAGTGATGCAGAATATGATGAAGCTTGCGATTATACCAAAACACGGCGGCTATAGTATGGCAGACGAGATTGGTTTGCCGATTGCTGATACAGATATAGCGTTGCCTTGTGGTGCGACAGCGAGGTGGGAAGCGTAGATGCTTTGCATGAAAAATGTGTCGTACGTTTATGGTGAGGATACGGCAGCAGCTGTGAAAAATATAAATTTAGAAGTCGGGGATGGTACTTTTTTAGCGGTTCTCGGCCATAATGGATCGGGCAAATCCACTTTGGCAAAATTATTAAATGGAATACTGCTCCCAACGTCAGGAAACGTAACGGTAATGGGGATGGATACAAAAGAACATACGGATGCAATCCGAAGACATGTTGGCATGGTATTTCAAAACCCTGATAATCAAATTGTTGCAACCATTGTAGAAGAGGATGTAGCCTTCGGCCCTGAAAATCTTGGCATACCGCCTCTGGAAATTCGAGAACGTGTTGACAATGCACTTCGCGCAGTTAACATGTATGCGTTTCGGAAACATGCGCCGCATTTATTGTCTGGCGGACAAAAACAACGTGTTGCCATTGCAGGCATTTTGGCAATGCAGCCATCTTATATTATTTTAGACGAACCGACTGCGATGCTTGACCCTGTCGGGCGCAGAGAGGTTATGGCAACCATAAAAGAATTACGAAAAAAAACAGGGATGACCATTGTTTTGATTACGCATTTTATGCGTGAGGCGGCAGAGGCAGATCGTGTGATTATAATGGAACACGGTGAAATTTGCATGGATGGAACCCCTGAAGAAGTTTTGACACAGCGTGAAAGCCTGAAGGCGCATGGCCTTGAGGTGCCGCAAGTGACAGAACTTATGCATCGCCTTTATGATAAGGGGATGCCGCTACGCACAGATATACTGGACGTAGACACGGCGGCGGAATCTATTTGTACGGCAATACGGGAGAGGAAAAATTTGTGATAAAACTCGACGCAATATCTTATATATATACCCCCGGCGGTGCTTTTGAAAAGACCGCTGTTTGTGATGTCTCTTTTCAAATAGAAGATAGCTCTTTTTGTGGTGTTATCGGGCATACAGGCTCGGGGAAGACAACGCTGATGCAGTTGATTGCAGGTCTTATAGAACCAACGGCAGGTGCAATATATATAGATGGTGTGAATATAACGGATAAAAAGGCAGGCACGAAACTGCAAAAAGGGAAAGTGGGCATTGTCTTTCAATATCCGGAGTATCAGCTTTTTGGCGAAACAGTTTTAGAGGATATTATGTTCGGCCCGAAGAATATGGGCTTTTCAGATGCTTTGGCAAAAGAAAAAGCTATAGCGGCGGCAGAAACAGTAGGTCTTTCGGCTACGTTGTTTGCACAATCGCCGTTTGCACTTTCTGGCGGTCAAAAAAGGCGTGTCGCCATTGCAGGTGTTTTGGCGATGGAGCCTGATATTTTGATTTTGGATGAACCGACGGCAGGGCTTGATCCTGTCGGCAGAGATGAAATTATAGAGCGTATTGTTTCACTCCAGAAAAAAGAGAATAAAACTGTTTTATGGGTTACGCACAGTATGGAGGATATTGCAAGGATAGCAGACCGCATTTTGGTCATGCATGAAGGAAAACTGGTGATGGATGATGCGCCGGAAGTGGTTTTTCAAAACAAGGATATACTATATAAAATGGGCTTGGATGTACCTGAGATTGCGCATTTGATTTCATCGCTTAGCGCGCATGGTGTGAAATTGAATCAGGGAATCTATACGGTGGATGCGGCAGAAAGTGCAATTTTAAAGCTATGGGAGGAAGGCCAATGCTGAGAGATATTACATTGGGGCAATTTTTCCCAGGCAATTCACCACTACATCGTATGGATCCGCGTGTGAAAATTTTATGGACACTTTTTTATATTATTTTGCTTTTCTGCATAGATAATTATTGGGGTTTTTTCGTATACGGCATATTTATTGCGGGCGTGATTGGCGTTTCAGGCATACGGCCGCGGTATGTTTTAATGGGACTGCGCCCCCTTATGTATCTACTTCTGTTTACAGTTTTTTTGAACATATTTGTTTCGGGCGGCGAAACTGTCTTGTTTAAGCTTTGGATCTTCAAAGCAACAAAAGAAGGTGTATTTTCAGCAGGTCTTATGGCGCTCCGCTTGATTTTTTTGGTTTTCGGCTCATCAATGCTGACATATACAACGTCACCCATTGTGCTGACAGACGGCATTGAAAGACTCTTGTCTCCGTTTTCCAAAATTGGCGTACCTGCGCATGAGATTGCGATGATGATGACAATTGCAATACGATTTATTCCGACAATTTTAGAGGAAACCGATAAAATTATGAAAGCACAGACGGCACGTGGCGCGGATTTTACAAGCGGCAATTTACTGCGGCGAGCAAAAGCGATGATTCCGCTTTTGGTTCCGCTCTTTATAAGCGCTTTCCGTCGCGCGGATGAACTGGCAACCGCGATGG
>JAZNLF010000050.1:0-11896 GCA_045578945.1 Clostridia bacterium
TCAATTTCTGTCATCAAAGCGCCCGATATGTGCGCGCGCCTTACACTTTTCTCCGCAAGCTTTTCCGCGCTGACGGCACCATCTTGGATTTTGTCTTCCCTGACTGCGCCGTCATCGATTTTTTCTCTTGTGACAGCGCCACTGGCGATTTTCTGCTCCGTCACGGCACCATTTTTGATTTTGGAGGTGATAACGCTTTCCGCGCCAAGCTTTTCTGCGCTGACCGCGCCGAGGGCAAGATGCGCCGTCTGTATACTGCCCGATACATGGTCAATACCGCTTTGTCTTCTGTGCTTTTCCAAATCGCTGCGTATTTTTGCAATTTCTTCTCGCTCTGTCGCAAGGCCTGTCTGGTCTGCCGTAACGCCATGCGGATTGTCATGGTTTTCCATGTGCGCCGTAATCTCGGGCACCATTTCCAGAAATTCCTGCACGCCGTCTTGCAAAAGTTTCGATATTTTCAAAATGTCATCTCCCTTCTATCTGATTTTTCGGGATGCATTAAATACCCTTAGAACCGCAAAGGCCGCGCCAGTCTGCATAGCCTGTATCAAAGCGGCAATAGCCGTAGAAACGATAGTCCATTTTGTTTTCGATTTTTTCGCTGTCGAAAATCGGCTTTTCACGCCAGAGGAACATGAGATTGTCCATTGTGCTGTCCTGCACAAACCAGGGCTTGTCTGTCCCCGCGACGTCGTAAAGATAATCCCACACCACAATGTCAAGGCCCGGCAAGGTGTTCTTGTCGTTGTTGGCTGTGCCTGCCTGCAAGGTGGAGCCGACGAGCGCACGCGCCGTAAATTCCCAATCGGGATGCACAATAAGGCGGTCTGCATGTGCGGCAACCAAAACGCCTGCCTCATCTGTCTGCAGGCGCATTTTCGTGAGCGCCTCTTTCAAGGTTTCGTCGGAAAGTCCGCCCGAAACTAAGTTTGAAGACGTATTTGTGCTATTTACAAGGGGATGACTCTCTGAAAAAAGCGGCACGCCGTCATACCCGTTTTCCGTAAAGCCCTTTAAAATAACGCTTGCCGCTTCGGATTCCTCCGTGGCACCAAGGCCGCCGCCGAGCTTCGAGGCGCTACCGCCGCGACCAAAGCCCTTAAGGGCATTATAAAGGTCGTCCTGCACAAGCTCCCAGGTTACCTCGTACGCCTTGTCAAAGCGCTTTGCCGTAAAGGTGGCAACGTCGCCCATCGCAATATCTGCCTGATTAAAGTCGTTCCCTTCTGTGTTTTCTGACCATTTGCCGAACGCGCCGAGATGCGGGAAGGTTTCCTCCTTCGCATGCATGTTGTCCACCTTAAAGATGGAGGTGTACTGCTTCGGCTTTTTGTTGTAGCTTTCAAAAAACACCTTTCTGTGTACAGGGGTTAAAAGTTCTGCAAAATTATTTCTGCTGAGTTTCGATACTGTCATTTATAAAATCTCCTTTCAAAAATCCATTCTTATGATAAAAATTTATACTTTGCGTATTCCGCGGGCGTCATGCCCGCATTTGCCGCCGCCCAAACTTCTGCCTCACTAAGCTTTATGTGCGCGCCCGTATCCTGTGCGCCACCGCCCGAAAGTGCAGGAATTTTCTTTGCGTTTTTTTCTTTTTCGGCGGCGGATTTATCCATGCCTGCCAAAAGCGCGCGGAGCTTTTCCTCCGCAAAAAGTGCATTATACGCTTCCTTCACGCTTGCGCCTGTGCGGAAGCTGTATGCCTCAATCGCATCTGCCTTTTCCAAAATATCTTTATAAAGCGGCTCTTTTTTAAGGCTTTCCATTTCTGCGCGGCGCGCTTCTTTCTCCTTTTCGCGGCGCACCTCGCGCAGCTTTTCCTGCTGGAGGAGGAAAAGTCTTGCCCCCGCCTCGTCGAGATTATGCCCCGCCACAAGCTTTTGCATTTCGGCCTTGTCAATCTGCTCTGTGAGTGCGCGGATATCGCTTATCCCTAAATCGTCCATCAATCGCTTTATAATGTTTTTCAAAAACGAAAGCTCCTCCGAAAGCGTTTCTTCGTTTTTCTGCGGTTTTTCTTCTTTTGTTTCTTCTATAGCCTCTGTCTCCTTCGGCAGCATTTCTTCCAAAAGTTCTTCCGCCGCCGCCTGCCTTGTGTGCAGCGCACCTATATCCTTCTTTGGCGCCTGATTTTTCTTGTTTCCTTTTTTCATCGTTTTCCTTCCTTTCATACTTTTTAGCGGTACAGCTCCTTTGCCGCATACTCCGCCACAGTCACGGGCATCGGCCCGCGATGGCCGCAATACGGGCAATGCCCTGTGCGATTTTCGCTCCAGCCGATGTCCCTCAAAGCCGCCCTTTCGCAGCGCGGACATACGGGGTTGTCCTTTAATTTTTCAATATCAATGCTTTTTAAATATGCATGCCGTCGCATACGTCTGGCTACGGCGGTCGGCAAATAAATCTGCACTTTAAAATTCCTCCTTTATTCTTTCTTCACATGCCCTTCCATCGTCAGCCCCGCCGTTGTCATGTTTTCCATTGGCGGCGCGGCAGAAACTTCGGGGGCGGGTACTTCCTCTCTTTCGGATAAGGAAAGTCCCATGTGGTCGTTTAAAAATTCGCGAAGCTGCGCGGCCGACACAATGCCCTCCGCGTATAAATCGCGCATAATCTGGTAAACCGCGCCCTTGTTGGCAGGCATTCCCGCCCCAACCGTGACCACAATGTCAAACGCAGCGTCCTTTTGCGTCCCGTCCTTTCGGGGCGCGTGTCTGAGGCTGTCTCCGCGGAAGAAAATGAAGTCATTTTCCTTGCCCGAGAGCCGAATGGCAACCTCTTCTGTCCACCACGCACGTACCATCTCAAGGCACATCGAAAAAACCTCCGAAAGCGTTTCCTGAAGCATCAGCTTTTTGTGCTGAATGATGCTTTGCCCGCTCTCTCTGAGGACCGTGGCCTCCGCCGCGGTGGCAACGCCCGCTTGCTTTGCACCTGTCATCTGGTCGGAAAAACGCGTGATGCGCTGGCTTTCGTAGCGAAGCGCCGTGTCACGCCGCTGCAAAATGTACGCAGGAAGTGGCGGGGCCTCTAAATTTCGCACGGCGCCGACGTTTGTGGTGGGAATATTCAGGCCTGCCTCATTCGTCATCGCATCCAAATCAATGCCGCTGCCCACCTCGATAAGGCGCTGCGGATTACCCGTAAGGCGTGCATTGATGCGGATTTGGTCGTCTAAATCGTTGATTAAATCCTGTACGGGAATCAAAAGCTCCACATCGCCCTTGCCCCAGATAGAGCCTTCGCGGCAATAAAGGGGCGTGAAGAAATAGGGGTATCTGCCACCGGGATAAAAATCCCCCGCCTGATTTTCAAAGCTGTCCGATAAAATGATGCCGCAGCCTGTCATTTCAACGAGCCGCAGGCCCTTCTCCGTCTTTGTCCAGACGAGCATGTGCAAATACGTATCATCCTCGCCTCTTTGGCCGAGGGGATCGCTCTCATATTGCGGTCTGTACCCAGGCTCAATCGCGTCCGCCACCGCATCGCCGTACTGCCTGCGCGCAAAGTCGATGGACTTTCGCATCGTTTCGATGATAAAGGACGCCTCGCCGATTCGATATACGTCCGTTATAGCGGGGTCCACGAAAATATCTGCAGGGTGGCACGCTTCGATAATCGGAAGGCCCGCGCCGCCGAGCGCGCTCGGGTCAAAGGAAACGCGCAAAATGCCGATGCCGTACTTCTCGCGCCGCCTCTCATGCATGTCGAGCGTGCGCACCATCTTGTTTTTGTCCTTTATAAAGTTTAAAACCTCGCGCACGCTGTCGGCAAAAGGCACATCCTCGGGCGATTGCGGGCACGGCGTGATGCCGATGCTCTGCTCAATTAAAAGCGTAACCTGCCCTTCCACATTCGCGTGGATGATGTTCGTGCTGGAGGCAGGGTCGTTCTCGCTTTCAGGGAGATTGACGTCGCCCTCCCAGTATGCATCATAAAGCGCAAAGCGCTCAAACTGGCCGCGGCGCTCCTTGTCCAGATAGGCACGGCGATAGTAGTCAAGATAGAGCTTGGAAAGCGCCCTTTCTTTTTCTCCCATCATTTCAAATCGCATTTTTCGCCTTGTTCTCATGTTTTCACCTCCTTTCCACAGTGCCATTTTAGCATAGGTCGATAAAACACACCACGGCATAATTGCGGCATGCATTTGTGCAAAAAATGTGCATAAACCAAAAAAAGGCGCATAAGGATATATAAAAAAAGCCACGGAAAGGACTGTGAAGAAATATGGACGTAAAACTTATGCACGAAAGCATAGAGACAGGCCGCGCCACAGAAAAGCGCACCTTTGAGGTTACGGCGGCGGGGGACGTGATTGTGCCCGACGCCATGCCCGACATACAGAAGATTTTGCAAATCGACGGCCGCGCACGCATCACCGCCTCCACAAAACAGGGTGACAAGCTGCTTTGCGAGGGCGTTGCGGATTTTTGCATTTTGTATATCCCCGCGCGCGATGAAAGTGAAGCCCCCGTAGAAAGCATAAAGGCCTCACTTCCCTTCAAAGACGTTTGCGCCGCCGCGATAGAGGACGGCAATTTTATGGTCGAGGCGGACCTTCTGCACATCGGCTCCATGCTTTTAAATTCGCGTAAGCTTTCCATTAAGGCGGAAATTGCGCTTTCTCTTTGCGAGTGGTCAACCACCTCCACCCAGCTCACCACGGATGTCGAAGCAGAAAAGACGCCCGAGGTCAAAACGCGCCGCATACACGCAAAGCAGACTGCCGCGGAGGATGTTTTTTCCGCGCAGGTGGCAGATACGCTCGAAAAGCCAAGCGAAAAGCCGCCGTTTTCCAAAATTTTAAAGATGGACGCCGCCGCTATGGGGCAGGAAGTAAAGCTTATCACGGGCAAAGCCATTGTAAAGGGCGCCGTGCGCATTTCAACGCTTTATTTAACGGATACATACCCTGCTGAAATCTCGTTTATGGAGCATGACGTACCCTTTACGGAAATTCTCGATATGCCGGGTGCGGCAGAGGGCATGGACTATGCCATTGATACCGCCGTCGATGCCATCTACTATGAAACAGACGCGGAAAGCGGCAAAATCGGTGTTGAGGTCACGCTTCGCATCCATGGCACAGTCACGGAGATTGTCGAGCTTTCCTTGGTGGAGGACCTTTATATCCCGGGTTATGAAACCGAGCTTTCGCATACGACGTGCCACATTGAAAAAGCGTTTGATTCCGTGCATGACCAGCTCGCTGCCCGCAAGCTTTTTCACCTTGCGGATGACGTACCCGAGCCGCGCACGGTCTATAACGTGGTCGGCAAGCCGCTTGTAAAATCTGCCTCTGTGCATGACGGCAAGGCGGAAATCGAGGGGCAGGTGGATGTATACGTCCTTTATATGACAGAAGATGAGGAAACACCGCTTTTCTGCTATCAGGACTCCATTCCCTTCTCCTACATGGCCGAAACAAACGCGCCCGATTCTGCACATGTTTCGTGTCGCGTGTCGCTTTTGGGATGCGGCTTTACGCTGCCTTCGGGGGGCGGCGTGGATGTGCGCGCAAATTTAGATATATCTCTTGCCTTCCATGCGATAGAATCGGTCGATAATGTCGATGCCGTTTCGGTCACGGAGGAAGAAACTGCAGAAAAACGCCCTTCTTTGGTGATTGCTTTTGTAAACGAAGGGGACTCCCTTTGGGACATCGCCAAAAAATATAAAACCACCATCTCGCGCATTGCCGAGGCCAATCATCTTGACGAGGCGGACAACGTTTCGCACGCGATGCGCCTTCTGATTCCGTAACACGTCCCTCTCTTTTCCCATAGTATAAAAAGGGAGGAGATAAAAATGAAATGTCGGTTTTGGCATCATTTAGATGAGGTAGAAGCCTATTTAAACAGTAAAAAATGTCACCGCCGCACACCGCCGTGTGAAAAAAAGGATGCGCATTGCAGCTTTAGCTGGCGCTTTAATGCGTGGTGTCGCGATATCGGTGGAAGCTTATGGGGGAGAGGCGGGAAGTAATTTGACAAATACGCTGGCACTTTTTTACCCTGCACGTATGGAAAGCGAGGATAAAATTCGGTTTGGCGAAAAGACCTGTAAAATCATATACTACCGACCGCCGCGCGGATTTTTTTCGCGCCAAAAAGTAAAGCGCCGTCTTTCCCGATTCGCCGCCGACACGTGCACGACCAATCAAAAAATGGCAGAGCTTTTGCATCTGCCGTACATAGAGGATGGGGGCGCGCTTCTTTCCGCGCTTTCGAAAAAGCTGCTATTTTCCATATCCCGAAAAACGCCTTGTGTTTTTGTAGTCGGTCACACCTATGACCTTGGGCTTTTGTGCCGCCTGGTTGACTCTATGCAAAATCCCGAATTTGTTGCGCCGCGCGCAGAATGCGATGCGATTTTTGACGCACTGCTCGAAAAAACAGGTGCGGCGGTGCCCATACTGCCGTCGCCGTCCTTTTCAAAAAAGCTATGCGTGCTTTTGCCCGAAGCTTCCATGGCGTTTCCCGCACCCGAAAGATGTCTTGACTTTCGCCGCGGCCTTCCTGAAAGCGCAAAACTCATTCCGCCGCCGCAATTTCGTACCATCTGGCATATGATTGAACAGGAAAGTCAGTTGCCCTTCCTGCAGTTTTTTGGCATAAAAGCGGCGGATATAGAGATTTTTTGTTGAATTTCACAAAAACACGCGCCGCTTCTCGAAATACTTTCATGAAAAAATAATAAAATGCTTGACTTTTACAAAATAATATGCTATAATTTACGAATATGAATATTATAGGTGTATGCCTTGCTCTGCAAGGCAGAAGGAGTGAACAAAATGGGTGAAAAACAAACCATATTGACAGCACAAGGCTTAAAGAATTTAGAGGAAGAGCTTGAATATTTAAAGACAACCAAGCGCCTTGAAGTCGCTGAGAAAATTAAGCAGGCGCGTGCGTACGGAGATTTGTCCGAAAACAGCGAGTATGACGAAGCGAAAAATGAGCAGGCACAGGTGGAAAATCGCATTGTTGAAATCGAGAAAAAGCTTAAAAATGCGGCCGTAATTGATGAGGATAAAATTGATACAACCGTTGTCAGCGTCGGCACACGTGCAAAGGTGCTGGATTTTGAATTTGATGAAGAAATCGAGTATAGCATTGTAGGCTCCACGGAGGCAGACCCCTCCAAAAACCGCATTTCCGATGAATCCCCTGTAGGGAAAGCGCTCATCGGCGCACACGTCGGCGATACGGTTGAGGTGCTTGTCCCCTCGGGCGCAACGCTTTCCTTTAAAATTCTTGAAATCAATAAATAAACATATTGCGCTTTATAAGAACATACGTAAAAAACGCCCCTTGTAAGGGGCGTTTTTTAAATGGAAAATGCAAAATGCAAAATGGATAATGTAAATTGTATAATTTTGGCTCCATTGCTGCTTGCTACCCTTGCCTTCCCCTTGAGGGGAAGGCTATGTTGTGCGAAAAAGGCTCCCCTGTGTAAGGGGAAGGCTATGTTGTGCAAATCTATAAAGGCTCCCCTGTGTAAGGGGAGCTGTCACGCAGTGACTGAGGGGTTGTTGTAGGGCAGGTCTCGGCTCCTGCCGCAGATAATGCATCGTTCACCTTGTAGGGCAGGTCTTGCTCCTGCCGAAACTAATGCATTGTCACCATGTAGGGACAGATGCCTACATCTGTCCGTCCATTCGTTTGTTCATTTGTTTTCGAGGCGATGAAGGCATCGCCCCCTACAAAACCACGCGTCCGTCTATGCTTAAAACAAATCACTATGCGTTCCTGTACGAGTTAGATATAATATCAATTCCGCATCTGCAATTTCATAAATCAACAACCAATCCGGCGTAATATGGCATTCTCTGCACCCTGCATATTCGCCTGACAAACTATGATCCTTATTTTTTTCGGGAAGTTGTTCACCATTTGCTAATTTTTTAATTACCTCTGTAAGCAGGGAAATATTATATCCTCGTTTCGCAATTCGCTTTAAATCCTTTTAAAATTTTGTGGTAGGTCTTATTGCATACATCAAATAAGCAGCTCCTTCATCATATCATCAACATTTGTATATGTCTTTCCGAGAGAAGGATTTTTCTTCATTGCTTTTACTTCTTCTATCGCCTCAATGGTTTCGCTGTTTGGGACTCTGAGCGAAATATCAAAAGGGATTCTCTGTTCTCTGACAGCCTGCTTTGCAGATAAAGTAAAAAAGGTTGTCATATCCATCCCTAAGGCAGAAACCAGCTCCTGCAATTGCATTTTAAGCTCCTCATCCATGCGCATTGTAATGTTTGTAGTTGCCATATTCTCAGCCTCCTTTATTATTATATTACCACATTGTAATTACATTGTCAATATTTTATATGCGTTTTGTTATAACATTATACTTGTTTTTCTCGCCCATGTAGGGACAGAAGGCATTTTTTAATGAATTGACAACCTTCGTTGTCATGAATTGGCTTTGCCATGAATTTTCCATTTTCCATTTTCCACTTTCCATTTTCAATTTGTAATCTTCTGTCTGTTTGTACATTTTTAAACATGTAGGGGCAATTCATGAATTGCCCGAAATACGCGGGGCATTCGTGAATGCCCCCTACAAGCCACCCTATAAATTTGGGCAAACAAAACTGCCGCGCGTCCATATGGACACGCGGCAAAAATTGTTTTTATGAAATTTTTCCCAATATTACTCTGCTGCTTCTACGGTTGTGAAGGCATACATGTTAACCGGTTTCATTGTGCCGATGCTATCCCAAACCATAGTCTTCACTTCGTAGTCTGTGCCTTCATCGAGTGTAATGGTGTGGTCTGTCTGCAGCGGCATAATCCCAACACTTGTCACACCTGCGGTCGATGTTTCCGGAAGAACAACTTTAGCAACTGCGCTTGTGTTTGCTACAACGCTGTCTAAAACACGAACACCATTTTCAATTTTGTATACAGCCGTTACAACAGAATACTTGTCGCCTACCGTTGCGCCATTTACCTCTGCCAATGTAGCATCTACCCACGCTGCACCATCGTACTTCATCCATTTTGTGTCAGTATTGCCCTTTGCGGTCCTTTCATACTTCAACTGTGTTGTTCCATCTGCAGCTGTATAGAACTTCGAGAAAGTCGAGGTGTTAGCGCCGCCTGTATCTGCGGCAGCATTCGGCTTCGTATAGGAAAGCGTCAGCTTCCCTTTAGGCAACACATCTCCTGTAACTTCGGTGCCGTCCTCATCATACACCTTAATTCCTTCGTCTTTCAACATTTCAAATCTAACATTATCAATGTAGTAGGTTGCATCCGCTGCATCAAGGGTAGCTGTTGCATAGTCAGTAAAAGCAACTGTTCCAGGCATTAAATAATATGCCGTCTTTGTTGTATAGTCATCAACAGAAGCAGGCTGTGTTGCGACAGAACCAAGGTACGTCGTACGACCGCCGCCTATAACCAAGCCATTGTTGCTCTCCTGATTCGGAGCAATCTTCTCATCTACTGTTACTTTGACGTGCGCCGGTGCAACCAATGTCTGATGAATATAAAACGGTGTCGTCCAATAGTTATGATTCTTCCACAAAACAAGACTTGTTCCTTTAGGCAGAATCAAGTAGTTATCACCATATGTAATACCATTGCGTACTTCCTTTTCCGTGCCGATGCAAACTTCTGTCGGCAACGTAGTGCCCTTATTAGCATCATAGAGCGCAGGCCAAACTGCAGGCAAAGTATCGTTAAAGAGATATTCAAAGCCCGGGTTATAGTGATGCTGTGTCACTGTGAACATATACTTAAAGTTATCCACATATACCGTGCTGTCACCCGTTAAGGTCAACACAAGCTCTAATGCGCCACCAGCTACACCATTGCCGTCCTGGCCATTTTGTGTGTAAACCATCGCTTGGCGCCAATAGTCAATTCCATCGCCGCTGTCCTTTATAAAAGAACCGTATTTTGTTACCTTGCTATTAGCAGCTGACTCCGCAAGCACCGTTCCTTTTCTTGCAAGCTTCAGCGTAAATGCGCCGCCTTCACCAATTGTGTCAGCATAAAAGTCAACAACCATACCGCAGGAAAATCCACAATAGTGGTTTGCACTATACGGCTGCGGAATAATAATTGTTGTTTCCTTTTCCGCCGTGCTTGTAATTTTTAACTTACCTGTTGTGTTTCCAAGTATATTCGCCGTATCAATCATATCGCGATCAATGTCACCTTTTAAAGTAGCGGGGTCAACTTCTCCGCTCACATAGGGAACATCATCAAATGTATCAAAGCTGGAAACTAACTTCTCTGCTACATAGCCGTACGGTTTCTTTGAGACTGCATCATCTCGTGTGGTGGTCCCTGTTCCTTTTTTTTGCAAGTCTTCATATACAATTTTTCCAGGTTGTTCAACCGGTTTTCCCTCAATTAACGTGACATTGTCAATACGATTATATTTACCATAGTGGTTTGCCTGCATGTTTATAATCACGGATGCTGCTGTGGCAGGCGCTGTGAATGTAACTTCACGCCTTGCCCATGCACTGGCGGATGCTGCGGGGTATCTTGTGAAATTACCGCCTGCAGCCGTGCCAGTTGCCGTATGGAAATGGAAACTTAAGGAAAAGTCTGTATCACCCTTGTGCCCGAAATACAAGGTATATTCCTTTCCACCCTCTATTGCTATGGCGTGTGTTTCCGCAGTCTGTTTACCATCTGAGTCTTCGTTATTCACCGTTTTGGTCAATTCCAAGTAGTTTCCCCTATAGCCGTCTTCCGTTTTGAGTACAGCCAGCTTATAGTTGGGGTCTTCCTGTGTTAAGTTCAACACATTCAATCTCCAGCCGGGGATTGTACCTTCTTCTTCTATGGCATCATCAAACCCGCCGTTTACAACAACAGGACCTGCCGCCGGCTCATCCGCTGCAACCGCAAACGGCAACATACCGAGCATCAAGCATACTGCTAAGAGCAACGCTGACACTCTTGCATAAGATTTTTTCACTATAAACTCCACCTTTCAAAAAGTATATAATTAGTGTATTCGATAAGCTACACGTTATCGTATGATTAGTATAACATACTTTTTTGCATTTGTCTATAATTTTTTGGTTTTTTTTAAAAATTTTTTCCTCATTTTTTATAAAAATGCAGCAATAATTACAAAGAATCCTTTTAAAACGGCATTTTAAAATCTGGGATGAGATGCATTCAAATGCAAAATGCATAACGCATAATGCATAATTTTGGTTGAAAATCGCAATGCGATTTTTTTCAACAATTTTATTATTCAATATTCATCAGCGCAGCGGCTTCATTATTCATTACGTTTGCCTGCGTCTGTCCGTTCGTTTTCGGGCAATTCGTGAATTGCCCCTACAAAACCGCGTATCCCCTCATTTTTTTATAAAAAGACGTTGAAATCACAGGAAATATGTTGTATAATGGTTTTGTCGGAGAAATCCGATAGGCAGTTTTGGAATGAACATTCCGTGGACGGCTCGCCCCAAACCCCATTACATAATGGAAAGGGGGTGGCTTTTTATGGGGAAAATATTATTAAGGATATTGTTTTTTACAAGTATCTTTCTGATAGTTTTCGATATAAAAGCAAATTAGTCGCCCACACCGTCAAATGTAGCGACTAATTTTTAGTTCCTATTTTGGCGAGCCGTTCAACAAACTGCCTTTTTCTATTGTTATTATATATAATAAATCCTGTTTTGTCAACTACTTTAGAAAATTTTTATGTTTTGCCCCTACAAAATCCACCTCATCCGAGCGACTTCGTCGCCCACCTTCCCCTCGAAGGGGAAGGCTTAAAAAAGCTTTTCAAAACCGCAGTGCGCGCATAAAAATGGATGCAGAAAAGAAAAAACCCGTCCGACGCTGTACATAGGTACTGCGAGAGGCGGTTTTTTGCTTTAACAAAAATATTTTTGTGG
>JAZNLF010000051.1:0-2634 GCA_045578945.1 Clostridia bacterium
TTATAACGGCCTCGACCTTCGAGCCAGACATTGTCATGGCCTCCGCCAAGTCATGCGGTGTAATAGCCTCTATATCTGCAAAATCACAAAGCCAGCTTTTTGATATTTTCATTTTGCACTCTCCTATCTTTTAAAACTGCCCAAGGAAACGAATATCGTTTTCCAAAAACAGACGAATATCATCAATGCCATAACGGCGCATCGCAATACGCTCAAGTCCTACACCGAAAGCAAAGCCGCTGTAGACCTCGGGGTCAATCCCGCATCCGCGCAAAACCTTCGGATGTACCATGCCTGCGCCCAAAATTTCAATCCAGCCTTCGCCTTTACAGATACGGCAACCCTTGCCGCCGCATACGAAGCAGGAAATATCAACCTCTGCGCTCGGCTCGGTAAACGGAAAATGATGCGGACGGAAACGAACGCGCACAGATTCCCCGTATAATTTCTGCAAAAATGTTTCTAATGTACCCTTTAAATCGCCCATGGTCACGCCCTTATCCACGACAAGACCTTCCATCTGGTGGAATACGGGGGAATGTGTGGCATCGAGTGCGTCCGACCGATACACGCGCCCGGGTGACACCATGCGAAACGGCGGTTTTTGGTTTTCCATAACATGAATCTGTACCGACGAGGTCTGCGTGCGAAGCAGTACATTATCCGTGATATAGAAGGTATCCTGCGTGTCGCGCGCGGGATGGTCAGGCGGCAGATTCAGCGCCTCAAAGTTATAGTATTCACTTTCAATATCAGGCCCTTCCGCAATGGTAAAGCCCATGCCGATGAAAATATCGCAAACCTCGCGTTCCAATTGCTTTAAGGGGTGGCGCGTTGCAATGCCGCTTTTTTTGCCGGGCATGGTAACGTCAAGCTTTTCACCCGCAAGCTTTTCCGCGCGTGCCTTTTCCGTCAGCGCCGCCTTTTTCTCTTCAAGCTTTGCTTCAATTTCCGCACGGACGGCGTTTGCCATTTGCCCCACCTTCGGGCGTTCCTCCGCCGAAAGTGCGCCCATGCCGCGCAAAACTGCCGTAAGTTCTCCCTTTTTTCCTAAAAAACGTATACGGACTTCTTCAAGCGCCTGCAAACTGTCTGCCGCCAAAAGCGCTGCATCTGCCGCCGCCTTCATGTTACTGAGTTGTTCCTGCATCACAAAACCTCCTAAAAATAAATAAACGTCCCTTACAAAAACCTGTAAGGGACGAAACTTCTCCGCGGTACCACCCTTGTTTCCCGCATAAATGCGGGCACTTCATTTTCGCCTTCACGCGGCGCCAAAACGGCATCCCCTACTGCTACTTCAAGAATGCGGCTCCCGAGTGAACTTCAAAATGGATTGCCGCAAAAACGCTTCCAGCCGATGACGTTTTCTCTCTATGGGGCAAAAATCACTTCTACTCTCTCGTTCATAGCCTTTTTTACAGTATATCACACCGTTTCCATAATTTCAAGCTTTTTTTATTATATTTAATGTATGTTTTCAAAAACATTTATAATTTCCTTTTTCTTTCTAACTGCATACGCATAGGCAACCGCCGTTCCGCTTTTGGGTTGGTAATCGAATACATCCCGCCTGCCGGTCTTTCGCCTTGGCGGAAGATAGCCTCTATCGTAATAAACTACACAGAATTTTGACCTATTTATCATCTCGTGATTTCGTTCTACATAGGAAGCCTTGCCGGCGTTTTTAATCTGCGCGGGAAAGTATGTATCCTCATAAATTTCCAAAAGCGAATCTTTGTACCCGTCGGGAATCTGTGGAAAAGTAGACCTTACATATATCCTTTTGATATGCGGATATTTTTCTTTCAGCTTGGTTACTGTTTTAAGGCACAGCTCGTCAAACTCGCTTTTGCTGCCAAAAAAGAAGGTATCAACTTTTTCATGCACGATTAAGCTCTCTATAATTTCATATAGATTATTTTTCAGCTCTTCCGTTTCATCAATTTTTCTGTGACCGAAGAAACAGCAAGCGTTTGTTGATTCTATCATATAACACCCTCAATTGCACAATAAATTATATTTTTTACTCACTTATTTCTGCTTATACATATTTTATTATACTATTGCTCACTAATATAGTCAAGTGTTTACCGACAAATACAGACACAAATATAAAATCAAAGTATAATAATTTAAAAGAGGCAGGTGATCTTAAATGAGTGGCGTTGTAGATTTTAAAAATCGTGATAGATTTATTCAATTAGGTATAGCGATATCAACTATTCGTAAAATGAGAGGTTTCTCACAAGAGAAACTCGCAGAACTGGCACATGTCAGTCGTTCTCATATTAGTGCGATTGAAGCACCAGGTATTGCACATCCATTTTCTTTAGAAGTATTTTTTAATATTGCCGATGCCCTTGATATAGATCCCGCTGATTTAATCAATGCATCTGTATTTCCTGATAAAGTTCTCGGTAATAACAAAGGCTAATCCCAAAAAGCCGTCTGTAGACTTATTTCTGCAGACGGCTTTTCAAATATTATATACCGAATAAATTTTCGAATACAGTTTTGAAAATTTGTTGCCAATGTTTCAGCTAACTTGAATATTAAAAGGCGATTGCTAATTCACAAACCGAATTCACAATCGCCTTAAGTCATTGGTATGCTTTGCCATATTTTTTTACC
>JAZNLF010000052.1:0-4879 GCA_045578945.1 Clostridia bacterium
ACCAAAAAATTCTTACTGCACTAAAATTCGAGCATGGAAAAGTCTATATTTTTCCCCGTAAGCCCTACATACATGCCGTCCTTCGCCGAATCGGTATCCGCAAATGTGGCAACCCATTTGTTTTTGGCCAAAAGCCATGCATCCTCCGTGTCTATGCGCTCGGCGGGCGTGAAGTCCGTATTTGTGCCGCGCGGGAGAACGCAGGCAACGCGATAGCCGCTTTCCGTCATGTGGATGGGCGCATAATGCAGCGTGGTTGCGTAAAACTCCACGGCCGTGCCACGCGGGAGGAGGAATGCCATGCAGTTTGCGCTGTCAAAAACGCCGTCCTTTATATGGCAGGTGTTGCCGACAATTAAAATCACATCATCTGCCGCAATATTAAATTCGTTGCCCTTGTGGTACTCAAGGCAATCTAAAACATGACTTCTGCCGCTGACATAGCCGATTTGAACAGGCATGCCGCCAAAGCCGCGCTCCATAACCTCTTTAAATACCGCCTGCGCCTCGAGCGCATCGTCAGACGGCGTGTAGTATATGCCCGCATCGGGAATCGTCTTTTTTTCCAGCGCAGAAAGAAGCGATGAGAAATCGTACCCGGAAAGCGGTTTCCCAAATTCCTGAAACTCGGGAGAATGTACAGAATAAACTTTCATAAATTTTTCCTTCCTTTACTTTAATATTTTAAAGAGGCGTGCCTCTCTCTCGCGTAGGTAAACGGAAAAGCCGCAAAGCTTGCCATCTTTATAAAGCGGATTTACACTTTCGGCATCTTCCTCACAGCCGAGCGGTACAATCGCGCTGCCCGAGAGTGCATCTGCCGCTTTATCAAAGCGAACGGTAATCTCTTTTCCGTGTGGTGTGCCATAGGGGGTATAGTCCGTAAGAAGAATCAGCGTTTCGCCCTTCTCATTTTCAAAAAGTGTAATGCCGCTTTTGTCCGTCGCGGTCGCAATGGGTGCAAAAACAGATTTTACCGCCGCCTTACAAACGGCCTTTAAAAGTCTTGAGGCATTTCCTGCATCCAAAACGCCGTACATTGCGCTTTCTACGCCAATATGCTCAACATATGCATTCAGAAGCACACAGCGGTCATGCCGCAGCACAATCGGATGCTTTTCGTCCGTGCAGTCGGCCCAGAGAAGCACCTCTGCCTTGTCGGCATCATAATAAAGCGTATCTTCTTGTATGCTGATATATTCGGATTCCGTTTCCGTAAAGAGTGCGCGCGCAGTTACTGTACGTTTGTTGGGCAAAACACCGAATAAATCTTCAAGCCCGCAGACATCCCCGACCGCGACAAGCGCTACATTTTGTGCATGCAGCGCGCGAATATGGCGGATAACCGCCTCGGGTGCGGCGGATAAGGACGGCAACACCACAAGACTCGTTTCCGCGGGCGAAAGGTCGAGTAAGCCGTCCCAATCGGTAATATAGCCGCGGGGAAGGCCTGCATCCGACATAGACTGGTAAAGATAGGTAATGCCCGCAAGACTGCGATTATTGACCTTCAAAGGCCCTAAATCATAGTCGTAAATATCCTCTTGGGGCGTAAAGCTTGAGATAAATGCAGGTGCGCCGAGCGGTTTTTTGGGCTTATTCTTCAAATACGCACCCCAGCCTTTAAGAAATGCGCAAAAGCGCCCCTTCGCATCCGTATTATACGATTGCAGAAGCTGGAATTTATGATTTTTGTAATAGCGGTATTTTCCATTTTCAAATACCGCGGATGCGAACATATAATCATAAAGCTGTGTAGCCACCTGATAGGCGGGAACGCGGCAGTCACCCATGGGGGGATTTGCATGAAACACAGCGCCGTCAGGACATACGGGGTCAAAGTTTGAGAAGAATTCAGGCAGAATTTCCATCTCGGGCGTATAAAGCATGTAGCCCATAAGCCCCCAGGCACAATTATAGGGCTGCTTGCCGACGATAAAGCAATAATCCTCATAAATTGCAAAGCCGTCAAACATGCGATGTGCCGAAGGAAGGTCTACGGAGCGCCATTTGCCCCAGTAGGCATTGACGTGATTTGTGGCATAGTAGCCGAGTGCGCCGTATCTTGCAAATTTCACCTTTTTGTTGATTGCGCGGACCGCATCGTTTGCCGCTATCTGCGCCTCGCTGATTCTGCGGTTTAAATAGGTAAGCCATATATCTCCAAAGTTTGTGTAGAGCGTGCGCAGTTTTTCAACATCCGCCGCATGTTCCGCGTCAATCTGCGGCAACGCGTCGGCAAATTCGGGGTGCAGCTTTTTAAAATCGCTGTAAATCTCTTGAATCTCAGGCTGGAAGTAGTACGGATTTGTTACATACGGCCCGCCTTTTGTTACAGAAGGCATAAAGGTAAGATAGTCCGCATTTTGCAGCGTACCCGGGTAGTGGCGCGGGTAATCTCTGTGTGGGGTGGTTCTGCCGTCCATCCATACAAAAAGGGAAAGCTTATATAGGTCTAAAAGCTCCCAAACGCGGCGTTCTTCCGAAATTTCGGGCTGGCAGAGAAGACAATCCATATAATGCAAAATATTAAAATCAGGCTTTATAAGCCACGGGTCAGGGCAATTGTAGCGTATATTCGGTGGAGCAGCCTCACCTGAATAGAGAAACGGAAGGCCTGCACTTTGCCGCGGCGAAAGCTTGGATTCGGGGTCTATGACCTCAAAGGCGGAAAAGTGGCGCATTACGCGTTTTTCGCCATAAAACACATCAGCACGAAGGTGATAGACGCCCTGCGGCAGGTCCGCAATCGTAGCGGTAAGTATTTTACTGCTGCGGCCGAGCTTTTTAAAAATGCTCTCGTTATCCTCGGCAATTTGGAAGTCCAGCGGACGGATTTCCTCGAAATACGCATCGGTCAAGGAGAGCTGATACGATACAAAGTCTGCCTTTTCGGCATCAACATGGAGCGTAAACGTCGCTTTTTCATCCACGAAGAAGTAATGATTTTCCGCCGCGTGCATCAGTGCCTTTTCATATTCTGTTATTGTTTTGGGGATGCACGCAGTAATTTTCTTGTCCTTCGGTGAGGTTACGCGGATATGGTATGCGTCCGAAACGGGGCGCCCATAGTATAAAAGCGCGCCTTTTTCGGGCGAAAGCGGCGAGGCAAACACAAATTCGCTCCTGTCGGATTGAAACTCGTTGCCGAGGCGGCGAAACCAGTCGTACCCGAAAGAGACGCTTTGCGCCGCATCAAACTGCGAAACAAAGAAGCTGCCGCTATACGGCATTTTCTCGCCCCCCATGAAGGCCTCCGCATAGTTTCCTTTGGGATTTTTCTCAATAAAGACAAGCGCGCCGTTTTTGAGAAACAGCTTCTCGGAGATGGTATCGCCGAGGAAGCGGATATAGGCGTTTTCCAAAATATCGTACTGGACAGACCAGACGTGCATCCCGTAATCCGTCTCGGGACGCGAGAGCGCACCGCCCGTCAGCGTATACTCGATTTTATAAATGGAATTTGGAAGTGCATAGGCAGGATTTTCGCAGCGTTCTACTGTAAGGCGGAGTACATACGGCTCCGAACCGCCGTCGTAGTGCGGAATCTCAAAGCTATGTGTATAGACGGGCTCTGTCAAAAGCCCGTCGGAGGAAGTGACAGAAAAATCCCGTAAGAATACTGTACCTGCATCGCCTGCGCTGGAAACGGCGAGGCGGCCGCAAACGGCGTCCGTTTCAAACGTATAGGTGTATCCCGAAACGCTGCCTGTGCATAGGTGCCCCCTTTTCTCTAAGGTAAAGGGATACGGTGTGTCAACCAAAATTTCAGCATCGCTGTATGAAACCGAATCCGTCACCGTGCGGCGCGCCCCCGTCATGCTTACATGTTCTATCAAAAGCGTTTTTGTATCAGAATTATATTGTATGCTGACCATATGCCCCGAAAGCGTCGATTCATTATAGCCGTATGTAAATTCCAAAACGGATTTTACCTGCGGCGCATTTCTGCCAATCGTGGCGGAAATGGAAAAATCGGAAAGGGGCGGTATTTTTGCGATTTGCCGCGCACGCGGACGCATCAGCATGTAGCCGTGCGCCCCGATTTTGGCGGACGGCGTGGTGTAGCAATGTGTTGGTGCATCATAAAAGCCGTAGGGTGCACCTGTTTCGTTTTGCAAAGAAAATGTTTCTGTAAATGTAAACATACGCGTTCTTCTCCCTTTTGTTTTCTTCAGTATATACTGTTTACAAAGGAAAGAAAATGATATATAATATTTATATCTTGATGTATTGTACTTTTTTTAGGAGGCGGCCATTATGCAAATACACGCAATAAAACAGAAGGATAACCTCGGCACAAGCTTTCGGTATCGCACGCAAAAATCTACATATCATCTTTTTGTGCTTTTCCAAAGTGATGCGATGGTTTTGGCAGGCGATGCATTTTTGCCCGTATCCAAGGGTACATTTATGTTTTTTGACAAGGACAAGCCGCAGCATTATTTCGGAACGCGCGGTGATTTTATTCATGACTTCGTTCGATTTTCTTTAGAAGATGAGGAAGATGCATTTTTGTTTCGGCGTCTGCCGAAAAACACGCCGCTTGCCGCCCCTGCCTACATGGGGCTCTCTGCAATTTTGGATATGATGGAGGGCGAATTTTACGGCGGCGCGTTGGAAAGTAATGAAATGCTCCAAAGGCTCGGGCAGCTTCTTTTAACCAAGGCGTTTTTGCTGACAAAGGGCGAGATGGCGGAAAACGTGGCCGATGCAAACTATACACGTCTGCTTGCAATCCGAAAATATATTATGCAGGCGGTGGCAGAGCCGCTTTCCGTTGACATGCTCGCAAAAAAGGCAAGCTTTAGTCGTTCGTACTTTCAGTTTCTGTATAAAAAATTCTTCGGCGTTCCCTGTATGCAGGACATCATAAACG
>JAZNLF010000053.1:0-19131 GCA_045578945.1 Clostridia bacterium
ACCATGTTGCGCTCGCCTTCTTCCTGGAAACAGGAGATGTTATGGAAAGAAAAGTCCTCCTCTTTCGCTACTGGCGCGATAAAACACAAATGGAAACGGCGCGTGCCTTAGGTCTTAGCCAGGTGCAGGTCTCGCGCATTGAAAAGCGCGCGCTCGCGCGCCTTCGCCGCATGCTTTCCCCCACGGAATAAGAGATACTTCTGCCAGCTTACGCCATAGGTGACAGCATGAAAACAGTTGACACATTTTATAAATTGTGCTATACTAAATTTTGCGAGTAAGCCGGGCAATCGCGGCGAGCATTCTTCGTGCTCGGTGAGGAAAGTCCGAGCTCCACAGGGCAAGGGTGCCAGATAACGTCTGGCGGAGGCGACTCTAGGGATAGTGCAACAGAAAAAAACCGCCGTTTATAACGGTAAGGATGGAAAGGCGAGGTAAGAGCTCACCGGCGGTATGGAGACATACCGGCCATGTAAACCCCACCCGGTGCAACACCAACGTAAGGAATTAAGTCGGCCCGACGCTTCTTCGACCGGTGGCTAAAGCCGTATAGCGATGTGCGGCGTAGATAGATGATTGCCTAAGACAGAACTCGGCTTACAGACTTACTCGCCCCATAAAAAAGGGTTTGTAAAAAACTTAGTTTTTACAAACCCTTTTTTTATTCGACGGATTTTCCGTACTCCGTCGGCGTAATTCCCGTTATCTTTTTAAACTGCTTTGAAAAATAATGCACGGAGGGATACCCCAATTTTTCAGCAATTTCCGTAAAGGTCATCCCCTCGCTGCGTATCATGCGTTTTGCCTCCAAAAGGCGCATCTCCATACAGTATGCATGAAAGCCCATGCCAAACTGTTCACGGCAGACTGCCTTTAATTTTGAAGTGCTGATGCCAAGCGCCGCCGCACCCTTCTCTAAAGGTGGCAATGCATGCAAATTATCTCTTACATATGAGATGATGTTGTTTTTAATCTCCGCATCAAAATTTTCCATATTGGCACTGCGCGGCACACGCGGCGCCAAATCCACTTGTTCATAAAGGCGCAGAAGCAAAAGCTCAACCTGATTCCGCACAATCTGCAATACATAATCCTTCATTTCTTTTTTCAGACATTGTCCCCAAAGGTGGCTTCCCTTGGGCATAGGCTCCAAATACTGTGCCCCTTCCGCAAAAAGCTCCGCCAAAAGATGGCGGGATGCAGCATCGGGGTGCATGCAGGTATCCGCAATTTCCCAAAGCGCAGGCGAATCGCACGCAAAGCTTACAAAGCCGACGCAGGTACCATCCCAGTTTCCGACAGGGCGGTGCTTTGCATTGGGTGCGTACAGGAGAATATCTCCCGCGCGCAGCGTATGTACCTTCCCATCCACCCAAACCGCAGCCTCTCCGCGGTCTAAATACATAAGCTCCCAAAAATCATGTGCTTCAGCTTCAAAGCCCTTTTTGTTATATCGAATATATTGCAAAATTGCAATTTCCGTAACGGTTAATAAAGGCTGCACCTCAGTTTTGTTATATACGCCCATACTTCCTCCAAAATGACAAAATTGATGTCTGAAATAACAAAGACATTTCCCCTCTGCCTTGATATTCTTATAGTATCATACATTATGACGCAAGTCAAGAAAGGTTTGGTGTACTATGTTAAAAGCCGGCACTTCCATCATCGACATTTCCCCCAAAACAGGTATTCAGCTCGCGGGATATCCGCATTGTCCGCGTCCAAACGAAGGCGTGCATGACCCGCTTTATGCCTCCTTTTTGTACCTTGAAAACGGAAAGGATAAGCTTTGTATCGTTACGCTCGATGTTTTATATATCGGCAAGCAAAATGCAAAGCGTGTGCGTGAAAAGTTTGATTTTCCGATTTCCTTTACTGCCACACATACCCATAGCGGTCCGCGCCTTGCCGAAGGGACAGACGGGGATGAAATTGACCGCGAATATGTGGCTTTTTTTGAGGATGCACTCATCCGCGGCATTGAAGAAGCGAAAGAGAACACGTTTGATGCGCTTTTAGGGACAGGCATCGGCCACGCGGGTGCAGAAGTCGGCGTGGGCGGCAATCGCCGCACAAAGGGCGGCATTTGCGATCCTGAGGTTTGTGTTTTAGCTGTGAAGGATATGCGTGGTGACATTCGCAGTATTTTAGTCAATTATGCGCTGCATCCCACATATCTCCATGCAGAAAACGTGCTTGTAACGGCAGATTACCCCGCCTACATCCGTCGCTTTTTCCACTTTGCACAGCCGAAGGCTGTATGTATGTTTGCACAGGGCGCGTCGGGCGACCAAAGCTCGCGCTACCATCGCACAGAGCAGTCCTTTGAGGAAGCAGCACGCGTGGGTACGACCATTGGCATGGAAGCGAACCGCGTGCTCGGTGAAATCGAGTTTTCAGACGAAATACCGCTTTCCTACAAAAGCATGGAAATTGAATTGCCCCTAAAGGAATTTCCGCCGATTCCCGTCCTCGAAGAAAACGTACGAGTGGCACGCGAAAAATTTGAAGCTTTAAAAGATGGCGACTATATCCCGATGCGAAATGCCGAACTTTTCATGTTCGGCGCAGAAAACACCTTGCACTATGCCACACAAATCGCAAACGGCACCTTTAAAAGCCCCGAATTGCCGATGGAAATTCAGTTTATCACCATCGGTGACACGCTGATTGTTACGGTGCAGGGGGAAATATTTGTGGAATACGGACTCGCCGTCAAAGAAGCTTCGCCTATGAAAAAGACGTTTTTCTTTGAAACAACAAACGGCGCGCTGGTCGGCTACGTCTGCACACCCGAAGCCATATCCGCAGGCGGCTATGAAACAGGTACATCCATGCTGTCTCCCGAGGCAGGCGATGTTATATTAAATAAAATTCAGGAGGAGATAAAAAATATTTGCATTTAATCTGCATGGAGAAGGTTGGATATTAAGATTTATATTCCGCAAGATTAGAAATCATCTTGCGGAATTTTCTTTTTATTTGACGCATGAAAAAATTTTTCTTGACTATTTTCAAAAAACTGCGTATAATAATAATGTAAGAAAATCAGAATTTCAGAAATTATGAGAGGTGATAAAATATGTTGGCAGAAATCAGAGGGCGTTCGCAAATTACTATACCGGCGGAAATTATTAAAAAATTAGGTATTTCCGAAGGTGATAAATTTGATGTTATCGAAAAAGACGGCGGGATATTTCTTTGTCCGGTCATAGTGTATCCAAAAGATAAATTATTAAAAATTGCAAAACTGATAAAAGATTCCGAAATTGATCTTTCAGCACAGGAAAGCTTTGATACCGTTGAGGATATGTTTGCAGATATGGGGATAAATATAGACAATGTATAAATTAAAGTACACAAAAGAATTTGAAAAAAATTTAAAATCCTTAACAAGTCAAGAGCAGAAACTCGTTGCAAATTAATTAAAATTATTGATTCAAAATCCGTTTTATCCATCTTTGCGTACTAAAAAGGTGCAAGGACTTGATGCTGTTTTTGAAATGAGTGTCAATATGGATATTCGCATATTGTGGAAATATGAAAACGGAATTATCATTTTGCTTCTCGATGTAGGGCATCATAAAAATATATTGGGAATATAAAAAGAAAGAGAGTATGCCACTTTTAAAAAGTGGCATGCTCTCTCTTTTTAATCAAAAGTCGCCTTACAAAGATGCAGTTTTGGTTTCACAGTTTTCTGCATGCTTTTTCTTTGGGGGCAAGTTTCCAAAATGCTCCTTGGTCGCTTGTGCAACAATTTTGCCAAGACCTACGATACCGATTAAGTTCGGGATTGCCATAAGACCATTCATCGTTTCGGAAATGCTCCAAATCAAATCCAGACTTCCGACTGCGCCGACAAAAACAAAGGCTACATATACAAAGCGATATAAAAGCACGGCGCGTTTGGATTTACGCGTCAGATAGCCGACGCTGACCTCTCCGTAATACGCCCATCCCAAAATGGTGGAAAGAGCAAAGAAAACCGTAGCAAGTGTAACACCAATGCCGCCAATCCCAGGAAGCACTTTGTCAAAAGATGCAATGCTGAGTGCCGAGCCTTGGTATGCACCGCTTTCCCACATACCCGTCGTAAGAATAACCAGCGCAGAAAGTGTGCAGATAACAATTGTGGTGAAAAATACCTCAAACATACCCCAAAGGCCTTGCCGTACAGGGTCTTTTGTGCTGGACGCCGCGTGTGCAATCGGCGCGCTGCCAAGACCTGCTTCATTTGAAAATACACCGCGTGAAAAGCCGTAGTGCATGGCAACCATAATGCCATAGCCTGCAGCACCGCCCGCTGCGGCCTTAAAACGAAAGGCCTCTTTGAAAATCAACGCGAAAGCGGCAGGTACTTTTTCAATATTTAAAAAGAGTGCTACCACCGAGCAGAGCACATAAAACACTGCCATGAAGGGTACTAATTTTTCGTTGACAGACGCGATGCGGCGCATGCCGCCTAAGATAACCGCCCCGCAAAGGACAGTAAGGACAATGCCTGTAATATAGGGCGATGCACCAAAGGTACTTTCAAGCGCAATTGCAATCGAGTTTGACTGCGTAGCGTTCCCCGTACCAAGGCATGCGAGCATTGCAAAAACAGCGAACAGCGCAGCAAGCCATTTAAGTCCTAAGCCGTTTTGTATGTAGTACATCGGGCCGCCAACCCATTCACCCTTTTTATTTTTCTCACGAAATTTTAATGAAAGAACGATTTCGGCGTATTTTGTCACCATACCCAAAAGGGCACTGATCCACATCCAAAAAATTGCACCCGGGCCACCAGACATAATCGCGGTCGCAAGACCTGCGATGCTGCCCGTGCCGATTGTGCCTGCCATTGCCGTTGCAACCGCCTGAAAGGGGCTGACGCCTGCGTCATCCTTCGTGTGCTGGTGTTTGGAAAACATCTCACAAATCGTATTTTTCATGGTGTAGCCAAAACGTCTAAACTGCAAAAATCCCATTTTGACAGATAAATAGAGTCCGACGCCGATTAGAAGCGTAAGCATAATCGGGCCCCAGACCACATCGTTGATTGCGGTGTTTATCTTCTGTAGTATCTCCATCCTTTTCCATTCTCCCTTTTAAAAAAAATCACGGGAGTTATTATATCACATATAAATCAAAAATTCAAACATTTTTTTGGCAGAACTTAGTAATATATTTAATTTTTTCTGCAAATTACAAATTATGCCATTATTTTTTGCATTTTCGCGCAAAAAATTAAACGCCTCGAAAAAAATCGAGGCGAATTTTTTATATAAAGCTAATTTTTATTTTCTAAAATGCACTTTCAAAAATCGTTTTAATTCTGTCATAGTCAAGCTCTATATGGCTTTTTACTGTGCGCGTTTTCCCGAATGTGCATAAATCCGCAAGGCGCGGTGCAGCGGTTTTTTCAATCCCAAAGTCACGGAGGGATAGCGGCATGCCGATTTCCCGGAAGAAAGCTTCCATTTTTTCAATGCCTAAAAGCGATGCTTTCGCATCATCCTTCTCCTCGACATCCCACACACGTCTTGCAAACTGCGCAAAGCGCGCTGTATCCGCACCATATGCCGCACGTGCCCATGCGGGGAACAAAACGGCAAGACCTGCCCCGTGCGCCACATGGTCATATTCGCCGCTTAGGGCATGCTCCATCTGATGCACCGCGAGGGCATTTTCACGCCCGCAGCCCGTCAAATCGTTATGAGAAAGGCTGGATGCCCACATCACCGTCGCGCGCGCATCATAATCACACGGATTTTTCACAAGCGTCCGCGCCGCGCCCACGACCGCCTTTAAAATGCTTTCCGCAATGCGGTCTGTCAAATCCGTCGGCGGGCAGACGGTAAAGTAGCGCTCCATCGTGTGCGCCATAATGTCCACAATGCCGCACGCGGTTTGATAGGGGCTTACGGAAAACGTAAGTGCAGGATTTAAAATAGAAAATTTGCATCTGTTAAAGTCACTATTAAAGCCGCGCTTTATGTTTTCCTCCATATTTGTGATTACGGCAGAACCACTCATTTCGCTGCCTGCTGCCGCATGCGTTAAAATACACCCCACGGGAAGGGAGGCTTTCGGCACGGCTTTTCTCTGGGGGAAATCCCACACATCGCCATCATAGAGAACACCTGCCGCCGTGGCCTTGGCGGAATCTATCGTGCTGCCGCCGCCGACCGCTAAAATCATTTCCACGCCTCCGGTGCGTGCTTTCTCGATTGCCTCCCGCACAAAGGAAAGCTTCGGATTCGGTTCTACACCGCCCATCTCGATAACGCGGATGTTCTCTTTTCCGAGCGCATCCATGACCGTGTCATAAAGGCCGCTTTTTTTGATGCTTTCCTTGCCGTATTGCAGCATGATGGTTTTAAAGCCGTATGATGCAATGATTTTGCCGACTTCCTTTTCCTTATCTTTCCCAAAATGCACCTTTGTCGGGGCATAAAACGTAAAATCCAGCATTTTCTCTTCTCCTTTTTATAGTGTCTTTTCGAGGTATATCATATCTATAAGTTGTTTTCCGCATTCAAAAATCGGGTGGTCATAATTGTCGGTGAAGAAATTTTTTACAGAGAAGCTTCTTTGAAAACCGCATTTTTCGTAAAACGGAATTGTCAAGGGACTGTCCCCCGTTCCCACGCGCAAAATGCGATATCGCCCCTTATACTTCTCTTCCAAAAATGAGATAAGTGCCCTTCCGTACCCTCTTTTTTGGCTTTCGGGGCTTGTCGCTATATTTTTAATCTCCAAAACGCCCTCGCCCACCTCTAAAACCACACATAATGCCCGCACGCCGCCGTCGGAAAGCACGTAGAGCGTGCCTTTTTCCAGATGGCGCAGCACCATATCCTCCTCTTCATCCGCCAGGAGGAGAAGGGGCATATAGGCCTCTTTGTTATCACGGATTTCTGTAATCTCCATTTTTAATAGCCTCTTTCCAAATCCACCTTGTCGGGCACTTCGCCACCCTCTATATATAAGATGACCTTCTCTGTCGTATCCTCCACATACCTTGCATGCCCCGTTTGAATACGCATGGCCTGATGGGGAGATAAAATGATGTTCGGAAGAAGCCAAAACGGATATTTTGAAGGGTAGAGCGCCGTATGTGTATCCTTTGGCTTTACATCCCATGTGTCAATGGCCGCACCGCGTAATTCTTGCTTTTTAAGAGAATCAAACAGCGCCGCCTGGTCGATGGCATTACTTCTGCCGACGTTGACAATATATTTTCCGCTGAGCTTCTTCAAAGCGGCAGCGTCTATAATATTGTCCGTCTCCGCCGTTTTCGGCAGGGATAAAACCAATAAATCCGTGTTTTCAAAAAGCGAGTCCAGCGTTTTTACGGCGGTGATATCCGTATATACCTTGCCTCTGTCTAAGGTATATGCCTCGATATGATTTCGTTTTAAAATTTTGTGCAGTTCCCCTCCGATATGGCCGTACCCCAAAAGGCCGACGCGCATCATAAATATACTTTCCCAGTAGGGATTCTCATTATCATACCAAATGCCTTCGCGCATCTTTTTGTCAAACTCCGCAATTCTGTTGACTAAGCTTATGCCGAGTCCAAAGGCATATTCCGCGATAATATCGGAATCCACATAGGAATTATAAAGCGATATTCCCTTTTTTGCCAGCTCTTTTAAAGGGAAGTCATCTACACCTGTTTTATAGGCAAAGACCGCCTTTAGTCTATCCGCCGTCGCAAGCAGTGCGTCGCTCATTTTCTTTCCAATATAAATGTCGTAGCCCGAAAGCGAAAAGCCGTCAAGCCCGAAAACATCCACGTCACCGTATTTTTGGAGCGTTTCGACCATACCCGAAAACGCCGCATCCATTTTCCCGATGCTTAAACAAATTTTCATTATCTTTTTACATCCTTTACTGTGTTTTGGGAAAGCGCTTCAATCTCTGCCGCGGCCGCCGCCAAAACATCGCCCCGCACAGTATGCTTTAAAATAAAGCTTGCCGCACCAAATTCGAGCGCGCGCGTAAAATCCGTCGGGTTTTCCAAAAGGCCATGCAAAACGCCTGCATCAAAGGCATCTCCGCCGCCGATTCGTTCCAAAACGGCAAATTCCCGCTCGGGCAAGACGGCGCATACACCGCCTTTTTGATAGGCTGCCGCTCGGATTTTGTGCGTGGTGTGCGAGGTGATTTCCCGCTCTCTTACGATAAGCGTTTCCGCACCTGAATATTTTTCAAAATACGTTTGTGGCGTCACGTCCAAAAACGCAGTAAGGTCGCGCGAGGCACAAAACACAATATCGGCATACGGCATAATTTTTTGATAGACTGCTTTTGCCGTTTCTGTATCCCAAAGCTTTGCCCTGTAATTAAAGTCAAAGCTTACTTTGATATTTCGCTTCTTTGCCTCAGAAAGAAGGCGAAAACAAAGTGCTTGCACGGATGGAGAAAGGGCAAAGGATATACCGCTTATATGGAATATATCCGCGTTTTGGAAAATCGCATCGTAATCAAAATCCGTTTCCGTAAGGCGCGTGATGGCCGCATTTGCCCGCGCATAGATAACACGCGTCTGTCTGTCCCCAAAGCCTTCCTCCAAAAAATACATGCCCATATTGTCCCCGCCTACCCTGACCGCACTCGTATCCACGCCGTAGCGTTTTAAATGGCAGAGCGCGCCTTTTCCAAGGTCATTGTCGGGCAGGGCGGATACAAATTTTGCATGGTGCCCCAACTGCGCGAGCGCCACCAAAACATTGGATTCACTGCCGCCGTAAAATGCCGAAAAACAATCTGCCTCTCTGATTTTTTGTTTGTCGGGCGGTGTAAGCCTAAGCATAATTTCGCCGAAGGCGACTACAGTTTTTGTCATTTTCCTCTCTCCTTGATAGCATCAATGCGGTCGCGGCAAAGCTCGAGGTATGAAATGGTTGCCAAAAGTGCCTCGCCGCACTCTCTCTTAAGCGTCGGCTGGACAAGCTTTGCGGCCTTGTACTTTAGCGTATCCTTTATCTCTACGCGCCGTGAAAGGCGCGGATATAATCGCCGCGGCACACGGATTGCTTTTTTCTTATCCATATGCAAACTGTATGTATAATCAATTTTGATGGCATCAAACGGCACCAAATAATAGTCCGATGTCAGTTTCCCCGACGAAAGTGCCGTGTCCGTATCCGCATTTTTCGCATAATCCCGCAGCTTGTCCAAAAGGTCTTTGGCGGTATCGTGCGTTGTTACATAAAAATAGAGATTCGGCTTGCCGCCTTCCAAAAGGTCTCTTGCAAGGCCCAGAAAGTTTTTGTCGAGCGAAAATTCCTCATATTCCGAAGGCTTTAATCCGAAATTGGATTTTATCGTCTTTTCTATTACATGCTTTAAGTTCATGTTCGCGTCTTCGTAGGTGTCCCCCAAAACGCCGTCCGTATTCATCTTTAATTCGTCCGCCTTCAAAGCGAGCGAAATACTCTGTGCAAACTTATTTTTCCAGGTCGTTTTATGATGGTCGCGCTTTTCAATGAGCACGTAGCCGTCCCTCGTAAGAATCAGGCCGTTTATGCCGATTTGATTCCCGAACTTTGATTTATGCAAAGGGCAGATGCACGTATCATACTCATATAAATCGCGAATACTAAGGCCGTTTGCAAAGCTGTAATCCATGCAGCGGTTAGTAATCAGCATATGATAGTATGTAGACCGCTTTGTGTTTAAGATAAGCTTATTGTCTTCATACGTAAAGTCATCGAGGCGAATGGTATTGTTGTTTTTTTTCGCAGAATTTCTGTGTGCGTTTAAAAGCTCATCTGCATGCTCCAACACAAAGCTTGGTAATTTATGTGCCTCCGCTGCATCTTTGAAGGAAAGCGCTGTGTTCCCCGAAAAATTCGTATACATGTTGAGTGACGGCAGGTACAGCGTCCCTTCCATGTACTGCGCAATTCCCTTCGCATTTTCCTTGTATGCCTTGGAATACGGATCGTTTTCCTTGTTTTTAATTTCTTTTTTTAAGGGTTTTGTGTGACGAATGTACATAAAAACACCCGTCTTATCACAAAAATTCCCATCCCCTGCAATTTCCTTTTTTGCATGGCCGCTGTACTGCGAAATGATTTTATGATGGTCATCCGCAATTTTTAAGGATTCCTCTAAATAATAATCGCATTTTTTTAAAACCTTGGCAAGGCCGAGCGATAAAATACCCGCAAAGAAAACGGAAATCGTCTCCTGCGCGCTCACAATTTCCATAATTTTTTCTAATGACTTTTGATAATCGTCAAATACACCCGAAATCAGGAAAATCAGGAATATCCCTACAATGTAAAATCCAACCTGCACCAGTGGCTTTCCGAAGAAATCACGGAAAAATTTTAATAGCTTTTTATTCATTTGAAAGCTCCTTTGTCTTTGGTTTTGTTGCATTTAAAATTGCGCCATACTTTTAATTTATATTGTAACACATTTTCTTTTACAAATCAAGGAAATATACTGCATTTATCCCTCTTTGCTATCAGTTCAGACGGAAAATATATATATTTTTGTTGACAAGGCCATAAATATCTGCTATACTTTTAAAAAAATAATACGCGTTGCCGCCGGGTAACGGTGCGAAAGCACACATGGCATATCGTTAGGTCTTTGCAGATATGTTGTGTGTGTTTTTTTCGGAGAGGAGATAACGTGAAAGTTCCTTTCCCGTTATCGCCTCCGGCAGATTAAATTGCCCGTGCGAAATTTTCTTCACATTCGTTCAGAAACGCACATGGGCGTAAAAATCTCTTATCATTCCTTGCCATACGGATAAGGGAATTTAATTTACAATTTTGTGCCGACGTATGGCGGCGGAATGGAGATTTTTTATTTATGAAAAAAATACTAAAAGAGATACTGTCCTCATTTCGCGGTCTTACGAAATTTGAGTGGCTACTTTGGGGCGTTTCCGTCGGGTTTGTGCTTTTGTCGGGATTTTTATCCCCAAACGGGATTTTATCCTGCATCACGTCCCTAATCGGCGTTACCGCGCTTATTTTTGTGGCGCGTGGCGATGTTTTAGGCCAGTTTCTCTGTGTTTTTTTCGCGGTTTTGTACGGCATAATCTCTTTATCATACCGCTACTACGGCGAGGCAATTACCTACCTTGGCATGTCCGCGCCAAGCGCCGTGGTTGCCTTGATTTCGTGGCTCCGTAACCCCTATTCCAAAAAAGAGGTGCGCATCAGCCGCCTTCGTGCGCGTGCGCTTTTTCATCTTATACCTGCCGCCATCGCTGTGACTGCTATTTTCTATTATCTCCTCCGCGCCCTTTCCACGGAAAATCTTGCGCTCAGCACGATTTCGATTACCACCAGCTTTTTAGCGTCCTACCTTACGTTCCGCCGCAGTCCCCTCTACGCGCTCGCCTATGCCGCAAACGATATTGTGCTTATCGCGCTCTGGATATTGGCAACGCTTGAAAACCCTGCGTATCTCTCCATGATTTTCTGCTTTTTCATGTTTCTTGCAAACGATATATACGGATATATTAACTGGACGCGTATGTACAAAAAGCAACGGGGGATGTAAAAAAAGTCCAGACCGCAAAAAGGCAAAAATAGTACGGGAAAATAGTGAATGTTCGCCATACCATTTGTTAAAGAAGCAGAAAAATCTCATTTTATTCGATTTTTCAATGAATTTAAGCCTTTTTGCTACGAACAAACTTCGCCTCTCGGCGTACCCATGTACGCCTTCGGGTTTCCCAAAGCTTACGCTTTGGCTCAGTTTGTCCGTTCTGAACATTTTTTCCTATCCCCACTAAAAAAGGAAATGTAAAAAAGTCCAGGCCGCAAAAAGGCGGTAATATTAAGAAAGGAGCTATAAAATAGCTCCTTTTAAAATGCATATTCTATTCTTCGTCATTTGCGGCAAAGCCCGTGGGCAAGCCTGCCTTTTCACGGATTTCCGCTTCAAGCTTCTCCATAATATCGGGGTTTTCCGTCAAAAACTTTTTGGCGTTTTCACGGCCCTGCCCGATTCTCTCTTCCTTATAGGAATACCACGCGCCCGACTTTTCTACCAAGTCATAGTCAACCGCAAGGTCTAAGATATTGCCTTCAATGGAAATACCCTGTCCGTACATAATGTCGCACTCCGCCTCGCGAAACGGGGGTGCCACCTTATTTTTTACAACCTTAATACGAACATGGTTGCCAACAGGGGTACTGTCAACCTTAATCACCTCGGCCTTGCGCACATCCATACGCACAGAAGCATAGAACTTAAGTGCGCGACCGCCCGGTGTAACCTCGGGATTTCCGTAGATAACGCCTACCTTTTCACGAAGCTGATTGATAAAAATTGCCGTCGTGCCCGATTTATTGACAACGCCTGCCAATTTACGAAGTGCCTGGCTCATGAGTCTTGCCTGCAAACCAACGTGCGAGTCACCCATTTCGCCTTCGATTTCCGCCTTCGGCACCAGTGCCGCGACGGAGTCCACAACCAAAACATCGAGTGCGCCGCTTCGCGCTAAGGCTTCCGCGATTTCAAGTGCCTGCTCACCCGTGTCGGGCTGCGATACGATAAGACTGTCAACGTCTACACCCAAAACCTCTGCATAATGGGGATCCAGCGCATGCTCGGCATCGATAAATGCAACCTCGCCGCCGCGTTTTTGCGCCTCTGCAATAATATGCAGCGCCACAGTTGTTTTACCGGAGGATTCCGGCCCGTATATTTCCACAATTCTGCCGCGCGGCACGCCGCCGATACCGAGTGCGATATCCAAAGATAAAGAACCTGTCGGGATAGACTCGATATTGAGCTGCGGATTTTCACCCATTTTCATAACCGCACCCTTGCCAAATTGCTTTTCTATCTGCCCAAGCGCCATTTCAAGCGCTTTTTTCTTTTCATCCTGTCCTGCGAGTGCCGTCGGCACTTTCTTTTTTTCTGATGCTTTTTTCTCTGCCACGTTCATTCCCCCCATCTATTTCAATATAGTGATTCTCAAAATTACGCAATAAATGTTCCGATTAAATTGGATACAAGCACAATCAAAACGAGTGCAATCGGATATGTGGATGCGTATGCAGATGCAACGTCATCCGTCCCTGCAACGCCGATTAAGGTGCCGAGTGCAGGTGTGCTTGTCATGCCGCCCGTGATGGAGCCGAGGTTATTGAGAAGCGGCAGTTTAAACAATTTTCTTGCACAGATATAGCCGACAATCATGGGGACAGCTGTCATGGCAGCACCTGCTAAGAAGCCGTAAACCACAAGCATAATACCATATTCGGACGCCTGTACCTGTGCGACCAGCTCAACGCCGCCTTCCACACCTGCGCCGATTAAGAAAAGCATAAGACCAAACTCACGAAATACCTTTACAACGCTGTCAGGCACACGCATGCTCATTTTGCCGATGCGGCCGAAGTGACCGAGAATCAGCGCCATAATCAGGGGGCCGCCCGTGTTGCCGAGAGAGAAGCAAGCGCCCGCGTAGCCTGCGCCCGTCAGCGGAATTTTAATGCTGCCGAGGAGAATACCGAGTACAACTGCAAGACCGAAGGATGCAAAGCCGAATTCATCCAAAAGCGTGCGCTTTCCAAGGTCTGTCTTATGCGCAGTTTGCGCTGCATCTACCGTAATGGCTGCGCGTTCCTTCGCCATATCCGCGCGAAGCATTTTCGGGATAATCTGCACAAAAAGTACAACGCCGATAACGCCGAAGGGATATGCAACTGCATGTCCGAGTGCTACAAGGCCCTGTGCATCCTGCGAGGCTACCTGCTTTGCTGCGGAAAATGCGGGTGTACTTGTCAAAGCGCCCGACAAAACACCGTTTGCAAAAGCGGAACCAATGCCTGGAATCAAGGCAAAGAGTGCCGTTAGAGCTGCACCGATTGTAATGATGATAACGCCCATGGGCACATAGGATTTTGCGTTCTTCTTCAAATCACGGAAGAAGTTCGGCCCTGCGATGAAGCCTACGCTTGTTACAAAGAGGATAAGGCCGACGCTTTCCATGAATTTATAATGTCCGACCACGGCAGAGGATGCATTTTCTACATATAATCTGCCCAAAACGGGGATAGACTGAAGCCCCGGTAAGGTAAAAAGATACCCAAATAAGAGTGCCGCCAAAAAGACACCTGCTGTGCCGAGGGAAAGCCCCTTAATTTGGATGTGACCGATGGCGTAGCCGATAAGGCAAATTAAAAATGCCCCGAAAAGTGCTACCGTGCTGCCGGAAAATGAGATAAGCTGATTTAGAATTTCCATTTTCGTTCTCCTTTTTCATATGATGTAATATGTATGAAAGTATACCATAAAACAGTTTTATTGTCAATAATCTAACAAGGAAAAATCTCTTCTTTTCCAAATAAAGATATTTTTTCATTTTTTACTTGATTTTAGGGCATTTTTGTTGTAAAATAGTGGATAATAATATATATAGGAGTGAATTTTATGAATAAGAGAAACATTGAATCCATTGCCGTCAGCGGCAAGCGTGTTCTGGTTCGTTGTGATTTTAACGTACCGCTGGACGCTGACAAAAACATTACGGATGAAACAAGAATTCTCGGTGCATTGCCGACAGTTCGCTATCTTGCCGACCATAACGCAAAGGTTATCCTTTGCTCACACCTTGGCAGACCGAAGGGTGAATTTAACCCCAAATTCAGCCTTGCACCCGTTGCAAAGCGTCTTTCCGAGCATCTCGGCAAAACCGTTAAGATGGCAGAGGATGTTATCGGTGACAGCGCAAAGGCTTTGGTTGCCGATATGAAAGACGGTGACGTTATTTTATTGGAAAACGTCCGTTACCACAAGGAAGAAGAAAAGAATGACCCCGCTTTCGCTAAAGCGCTGGCTTCTTTTGCAGATATTTATGTTAATGACGCATTCGGTACTGCGCATCGCGCACATGCATCGACCGCAGGCGTTGCAGACTATCTCCCCGCTGTATGCGGCTACCTGATTCAGAAGGAAATCGACGTAATGGGCAAGGCACTTTCCAATCCCGAACGTCCCTTCGTTGCCATTTTGGGCGGCGCAAAGGTTTCCGACAAAATCGGTGTTATCGAAAACTTAATCACAAAGGTAGACAAGCTTATTATCGGCGGTGGTATGGCTTACACCTTCCTGAAGGCAAAGGGCTGCGAAATCGGCAAATCCTTGTTTGATGCCGAAAAGCTCGACCTTGCAAAGAACCTTATTGAAAAAGCGGCAGCAAACGGCGTAGAGCTTCTTCTGCCTGTTGACACCACGGTTGCAGCTTCATTCCCCGATCCCATCACGGCTGAAATTGACACCGAGGTTGTTGCGGCTGACAGCATCCCGGCTGATAAAATGGGCCTTGATATCGGCACAGAAACGATTAAGCTTTTCGCAAAAGCAATCAGCGATGCCCGCACAGTTGTATGGAACGGCCCCATGGGCGTGTTTGAAAATCCGACGCTTGCAAAGGGTACAATTGCTGTTGCCAAGGCACTTTCCGAAGCATCTGCAACCACCATCATCGGCGGTGGCGACAGTGCAGCAGCCGTAGAACAGCTTGGCTTTGCAGATAAAATGACACATATTTCCACGGGCGGCGGCGCTTCCCTCGAATTTTTGGAAGGTATCGTTCTCCCCGGTATTGCTTGCCTTTTGGATAATAGAACAAAGCTTGCGGCAGGCAACTGGAAAATGAATAAAACACCTGAGGAAGCAGCAGCACTCATGGCTGAGCTTGCAGAAAAAGCAGGCAACGCCGCAAATGATGTTTTGGTATGCCCGCCCTTTGTTTGCCTCGATGCCGTCTTAAAGGCTGCAAAAAACACAAAAATTAAGGTTGGCGCACAGAATATGCATTTTGAGGACAAAGGCGCCTTCACGGGTGAGGTTGCACCCGCAATGCTTCGCGAAATGGGCGTAACACACGTTATTCTCGGTCACTCCGAGCGCCGCGAATACTTCGGCGAAACGGATGAAACTGTAAATAAAAAGGCATTGAAGGCTCTCGAATACGGTCTTGTTCCCGTTATCTGCTGCGGTGAATCCTTAGCCCAGCGCGAGGACGGCATCACCATTGAGTGGATTCGTATTCAGCTTAAGAAAGCACTGAAAGATATGACTGGAGAACAGGTGGCAGGCCTTGTTATCGCATACGAACCCATCTGGGCAATCGGTACAGGTAAAACTGCAACCAATGAGCAGGCAAACGAAGTTTGCAGCGCAATCCGCGTTTTGGTGGAAGAGCTCTACGGCAAAGAAACTGCAGGCAGCGTACGCATTCTCTACGGCGGCAGCGTAAACGCAGGGAATGCTGCAGACCTTTTCGCAATGAGCGATATTGACGGCGGCCTTGTCGGCGGCGCAAGCCTTAAGGCAGATGACTTTACGGTCATTGCCAACGCATAAGAAAAAGTAAGAAGCATTTGTACGCACCGAGGATTTTTCTCGGTGCGTATCAGAAAGGAAGAATATTTTGGACAAAAAACTCACAGCTCTCATTATTATGGATGGTTTTGCTTTCGCCCCCGCCGGGGACGGAAATGCCATTGCAAAAGCCTCCACACCAAATCTTGACCGCCTTTTTAAGACGTATCCGTACACCAAAATCGGTGCCAGCGGCATGGACGTCGGCTTGCCGGAAGGACAGATGGGCAATTCCGAGGTCGGGCACACGAACATTGGCGCGGGGCGCGTGGTGTATCAGGAGCTTACACGCATCACAAAATCCATTTCGGATGGGGACTTTTTTGAAAACACCGCACTCGTATCCGCTATGGAAAACTGCAAAAAACATAACACTTCCCTGCACCTTATCGGTCTTTTGTCTGATGGCGGCGTGCATAGCCATATCACGCATTTGTACGGCATTTTGGAAATGGCAAAGCGCTTTGGCCTTACGAAGGTGTATGTACATGCACTCTTAGACGGGCGTGACGTTTCCCCCACCTCGGGCGCAGGCTTTATTGATGATTTGGAAGCTGAAATGAAGCGCATCGGCGTTGGCACAATTGCATCCGTAATGGGGCGCTACTATGCCATGGATCGTGACAATCGCTGGGACCGCGTGGAAAAAGCTTATAAAACGCTTATCGGCTCCAAGGCAAAGAAAATTGAGGATGCCGCCGCATACGTCCGTGCTTCTTATGAAGAAGAGGTTACCGATGAATTTATCGTACCCGCCTCTTTGGATAACGGCAAAATCGAAAAGGACGACAGCGTGGTGTTCTTTAACTTCCGTCCCGACCGCGCACGCGAAATTACCCGCGCGTTTGTTGACCCGAATTTTGACGGATTCGCAAGAAAGTTTTTCCCGCTTACTTACGTCTGCATGACGCAGTATGATGCAACCATGCCGAACGTACAGGTGGCGTTTCGCCCCCAAAAGCTCACAAATACCTTTGGGGATTATATTGCGGAGAAAGGCTACACGCAGCTCCGTATTGCCGAAACAGAAAAGTACGCCCACGTTACCTTCTTTTTCAACGGCGGCGTAGAAAAATCTGCACCGGGTGAGGACCGTGTTCTCATTCCGTCCCCGAAGGTTGCGACGTATGACCTCATGCCCGAAATGAGCGCCGTAGCCGTTAAGGATGCCGTTTTGGAGCGCCTTGACGCGCAGGATGTGATTATCCTAAACTTTGCAAACTGTGACATGGTCGGCCACACGGGTGACATGGGCTGTGCAGTGCGTGCCGTTGAAACGGTGGACGCCTGCGTCGGCGAAGTGGTAGATGCCATTTTGGCAAAGGGCGGCACCGTACTTTTGACCGCTGACCACGGCAACGCAGATTGCATGCTGGATACCGACGGCAGTCCCTTCACCGCCCACACCACAAATCCCGTGCCGCTTCTCGTGGCAGGCGCTGGGGATGTGAAGCTTCGCGAAGGCGGACGCTTGGCGGACATCGCACCCACGATGCTCGATGTTATGCATCTTGCAAAACCCGAAGAAATGACGGGTGAAAGTTTAATTGTAAAATAGGCAAATATATAAAAATGCGCTTCTTTCCGAGGCGCATTTTTTATGCCAAAAATTTCTCAAACACATATAATAGAATATATCTATTTGCAATTTTTATGAATTTATGCTATCATAAAGAAATGTAGCGAGCTTTTAAAAAGAGGGGGCCTATTTATGAATACAATGATTATAGATATTATGGAAGTGATTGGTACGATTGCTTTTGCCGTATCGGGTGCTTTGGTTGCCATTTCGTATCGGCTTGACCTCTTTGGCGTCATTTTCCTGGGCTGTATCACCGCGGTGGGCGGCGGCATTGTACGGGATATTATGATGGGGCAATTTCCGCCCGCGATTTTTTCCAATGTGCCGATGCTTTCCCTTACAGCGATCACTGCGCTGGTTGTTTTCATCATTGCCTACATAAACGCAAAGCAATTTACACTTTTGTGTGAGAAAATCGAGCCTATCAATAATGTATTTGACGCGATTGGTCTTGCCACCTTCACAGTCATGGGTGCGGAGGCAGCCTTTGGTGCAGGCTATGGTGACAAGGCGTGCTTTGTCATTATTATGGGTATGCTGACGGGTGTCGGCGGCGGGATTTTCCGCGATGTATTTGTATCAAAATCGCCGTATATTTTAAACAAGCATATCTATGCACTTGCATCCATCGGGGGCGGCATTGCATATTACTATATAAGACTCTATGGAAATAGCACTGTTTTGGCATCCACCATTTCCATACTTCTCATTCTTGCGATTCGTATGCTTGCGACAAAATATGAATGGAAACTACCCAAAATTAATATATAAGACATAAAAAGGAGCCTTGCAGCTCCTTTTTTTAAAATCGTATGCTTACCTCTCCTGATGTAATATCCTTGGTTGTCCCGTCCTCCATTTGGATTTTGAGGGAAAAATCGTCCCCAATGCCGCAAGCGGTGGCAGGGAAATGTGCTAAGCCGCGAATAACCTCTACTTTTCGCCCGAAAAGCATATCGCGCGCCCGATAAGAGGTGAGGAAGGATTTTTCTTCCAGATTCTCCGCATAAAAGTCTATGCGTTTTAAGATTTCCGCAATGAGACGGCTGCGCAGTCCGACGCGGGGCGCAAGAAAGACCGCGTCTGCAATGGACGCAATCTCCTCAGGAAAGCCGCCATCGGGCGGATAGACATTGACGCCAATGCCCAAAACCATATGTGATAACGCTTTTCCGTCGGGT
>JAZNLF010000054.1:0-2300 GCA_045578945.1 Clostridia bacterium
GCCGCACAGATTGCGGCGGAGGAAATCGGCAACGTCAGCGCGATACCGACCAAAACAGATACGATAATGCCCATCAGGAAGGGCTGCAGCTCCGTTGCCCACATGATGGCACTACCCATCGCCGATGCCACGCGGCCGATAAAGGGCGCACACCACATGGAAAGGAGAACACCGACGCAAATGGTTACAATGGGGGTGACAAGAATATCAATTTTCGTTTCTTTGCTGACAAGCTTACCGGCCTCTGCCGCCACCGTAGCTACGATGTATACGGCGAGCGGGCCACCCGCGCCGCCCAAGGCGTTTGCCGCCTGGCCGACTGCCGCCAAGGAAAAGAGAACGAGCGGCGGACATTTTAAGGCAAAACCAATGGCAATCGCCATTGCAACACCTGTGACCTCTTTTGCATAAACTGCAATATCGCATAGGATTTGCGCGCCAATCTGTTTGCCGAGCGTGTCTAAGATGGTGCTGATTAAAAGTGAAGCAAAAAGACCTTGTGCCATTGCACCGAGTGCGTCAATCCCGTATCGCTTCACCGAAAAAGTTACATCCTTACGCACAAAAAATTCCTTGATTTTTCCCATTGTCATTCCCTCCTACTGTTCCTCTAAAAACGTTTTCATAAGTGTATAGCCGGGGTCAATCAGTCCCCCGTTTTTGGCACTTTCTTCTGTAAATACCGCTTCTCCCCCTCGATTTTCACGGCTATCATAGAGAAGACACGGTACTGCATCCCGCGCGTGCGTTTTCGTCACAATCGGTGTGGGATGGTCGGGCAGAATCAGCATACGAAAATCCTCACCCTTCTTTGAAAGTGCACATTTTATATATTGTACCACAAGTTGGTCAATCATTTCAATAGATTTTATTTTATTTTCTGTTTCACCGCGGTGGCCGCACTCATCGGGCGCCTCTATGTGGACATATACAAAGTCCTTGTTGTCCTCCAAAAGTGCCTTGACGGCCGCCTCGGCCTTGCCTTTGAAGTTTGTATCAATATTCCCTGTCGCGCCCGGCACGTCGAGGACATCCATACCCGTCAAAAAGCCGATACCGCGCACCAAATCCACTGCGGAAATGACAGCGCCACGCTTTTTATAAAGTGTATAAAAGTCCGTAAGCTTTGCACGTTTTCCTTCGCCCCAAATCCAAAGAGCATCCGCCGTCGGAAGCCCCATCTCACGTCTTTTTACGTTGACGGGATGGTTTTTCAGTATTTCCCTACTCTCTTCCATTACACGATAAATCGTTTCGTTCTGCGGCAGATATTCGCGCACGGGCTTATCGGAAATATCGTGTGGCGGCGTTAATGTACCAATATTTTGCGGCTTATGCCACACCAGAAGGTGCCGATAGCTGATACCGCTGTATAAATCCATATCGGGCAGAGAAAGCTCTTTTACGAGCGTTTTGATAAGCGCTTCTGCCTCCAGAGTTGTAATTTCGCCTGCGCTGTAATCTGCCATGGTAAGGTCACTGTAGCTTCCTTCGCCGCCGAGTGACACTAAATTTGCGCGAAAGGATACATCTGTGTCCGAAAGCGTCACACCAATGCTGGCGGCCTCAAGCGGCGAGCGCCCCGTGTAACATTCTCTTGCATCGTAGCCCATCGCAGCCAGATTTGCCACATCGCTTCCGGGCTTTAAATCGTCGGGCACCGTTTTTACCAAAAACTGCGTCCCGCATGCGGCCATACTGTCAATGGTCGGTTTTTTCGCCACCGCCATCGGCGTTTTGCCGCCTAAAGATGAAACAGGATAGTCCGCCATCCCGTCGGCCAAAACAATAACATATTTCATCGTTTTCTTGCTACCTCATACATAAAAAGCGCTGCCGCGACGGAAGCATTTAAAGACTCCGTCTGTCCGCGCATCGGAATTTTTACCAAAAAGTCACACTTTTCCCGCACCAGGCGTGCCATGCCCTCACCTTCGTTGCCGACAACAATGCCGACCGCACCGCTAAAATCCGCCTCAAAAAGTGACGTTTCGGCCGTGCCGTCTGCCCCTGTTATCCAAAGTCCTTCCTTTTGCAGATAGTCGATGGTGTTTGGAAGGCTCGTCACGCGCGCAATACGCGTGTGGGATACGGCGCCCGCAGAAGATTTATCCACCACGGCGGTGATGCCTACACCTTCATGCTTTGTAATGACAACGCCGTGCGCGCCTGCCGCGTTGGCAGTACGAATAATGGCGCCTAAGTTATGGGGGTCATAAATCCTGTCGCACAAAACGACGAACGGCGCCTCCCCCTTTTCTGCTGCATACGCGAGTATGTCAGACACCTCGGCATACGGA
>JAZNLF010000055.1:0-2024 GCA_045578945.1 Clostridia bacterium
CGTACCCGTTTTGCCTGCGACGGTAATACCCGATATCTGCGCGCCCGTTCCCGTGCCCTCCGAAACGCAGGCACACATAAGCTCGGTCACATAATTTGCAGCGAAGGGCGTGGTGCTGCGTGTCAAAACCTTGGGGCTTGCATCGTAGAGCGTTTCGCCTTCGCTGGACGTGGCTTTCTCCACAAGGTATGGCTGCATCATAACACCATCATTTGCAATTGCGGCGGCAACCATCGCCATGTGAAGCGGTGTGGTTAAGGTGTCACCTTGTCCGTAGCCGACTGCCGCAACATTATTGCGGTCTCGACTTTTTAAAAGCGTACTTTTGGAAAGCGGAATATCAAACGGGATTTCCTTATTAAAATAGAAGTTTTCCGCCGTTTCCGCAAGCTTGTCCCCGCCCAGCAAATCCGCAATATGTGCAAAATAGGTATTGCTGGATTTTGCAAAGGCAGATTTCATATCGAGGTTTCCATATGCCTTTTTATGGTAGTTTACAATTTCCTGTCCGCCAATCATAAGAGAGCCTGTATCCATGAATTCTTCGTCATTTAGCATATTCTCTGCCGCTGCCGTGGCAGTAATCACCTTAAAGGCAGAGCCGGGGGGATAAAGGCCGCTGGTCGCACGCGGCACAAATATACCATCCTCTTTTGAGAGGGACTCCCAGTTTTGTGAAAGCTCGTTCGGGTTAAACCACGGCTTTGACAACATGGCAAGGACTTCGCCCGTGGCGGGGTCGATGGCGGTGATGGCGCCCTTTCGGTTCCCCAAAAGGTCGGATGCCAAAAGCTGCAAATCATGGTCTACCGAAAGCGTTATATCGGCACCTTTTGTTTCATTTGTGGAAAAGAGAGCGTCCAAAACGCCTGTTTTTCTGCCTCCACCCAATAAAAATGCATTTTGACTATCCTCTAAAAGCGTACGCCCAAAGCGCGGATGGCTATAGCCGATAAGCTGAGAATAGAGGCGGTTATAGGGGTAGACGCGGGTTTGCGTCTCGCCGTCAAATTCACTCCAGGCAAGTTTTTCGCCATTTCGGTCGTAGATATCGCCGCGCTCTATGGACTGCTCTTTTACATACGTGCGCGGATTCGTGCCCGCATCGACGAGCGCAGGGCTTTTAAAAATTTGAAAATAGGAGAAGTACAGCACCAAACCGCAAAAAAGCGTCAGCATGGTAATCAGTACATATATAACCTTCTTATTAAATGTCATCAGATACATCCTCCGTTTTCCCTGAGATTGCCTGCAAGATGGCAAGGGAGGCAAATGAGGTGGCAAGGGAGCTGCCGCCCGCGCTCATGAAGGGGAGCGTGATACCGGTTAAGGGGATGAGCTTTGTTACGCCGCCGATGATAATCAGCGTCTGAAAACCAAACATAATGGCAATACCAAGCGCAACCGCCTTATTATATGGATTTTTCACCATGAGCGAAATTTTAATGCCACGGTAGACCAAAAGGAAGAACAAAAGCACAACGCCGACCGCGCCGAGCATGCCAAGCTCCTCGTAGATGGCGGAAAAAATAAAGTCACTTGTCACAACGGGGACATATTCGGGATGCCCCTGCCCGATGCCTGCGCCCGTAAAGCCGCCCGCACTCATGGCGTAGAGGGATTGCACAATCTGGTAGCCTAAGGCAGTCGGGTCCGAGAACGGATTTTGCCAGATGGCAACGCGCTGGCGTATGTGTGCCATGAATTTATAGCCAAGTATACCGCCGCAGGAACACAGGAGTATATTTAAAAGGACAAAGTAGTATTTGCCTTCAAATACAAACTGCATGACAAAATAAATCAAAAAGTATAAAAGTGCGGAGCCCCATTCACGCTGGAGAATTAAAAATCCGATATGCATATAGGCATAAGCCATAATCAAAATCTGACGGCCGACGGGATTGTCAAAAAGTCGAAAAACAAAACGTACAAGGCGGGATAAGAAGGGGAGATGCTTTTCAAAAAATGCAAATACAGCCTCGTGGTCACTATCATACGGGGCGGTAAAAAGGGCGGAAAGCCCT
>JAZNLF010000056.1:0-5861 GCA_045578945.1 Clostridia bacterium
ACATTTTGCAAAAAAAGTTAATACAAAGGCTTTGAAAACCCACAATCGGTTTTATTGAGAGGAGAATTGAGATGGCAACATTCAAGGTTGCAATTGACGGTCCTGCAGGTGCGGGAAAAAGTACAATTGCAAAAGCTGCTGCACAGCAGTTGAAATTTGTTTATATTGATACAGGTGCAATGTATCGGGCTGTGGCACTTTATGCCATTTTAAAGGGCGCAGATACAAAATCAGACGCAGTCGATGCTCTTTTGCCTGATATTGAAATTAAAATTGCACATGAGAATGATATGCAAAGAATCTATCTTTGCGGCGAGGATGTATCGGATCAGATTCGCACACCTGAAGTTTCGGTGGGTGCATCTGATGTTGCCGTCAGGCCTGCAGTCCGCTTAAAGCTTGTAGAACTGCAAAGACAATTGGCAAAAACTGTGGACGTCATTATGGACGGACGTGATATCGGCACGTACGTTCTGCCGGATGCTGAGGTCAAAATTTTCTTGGTAGCTTCCGTAGAGGAACGCGCCAGACGGCGGCATAAAGAGCTTTTGGAAAAAGGAACCGTATGCAGCATGGAGGAAGTTTTAAAAGACCTTCAGTATCGTGACGCAAACGATTCAAATCGTGCATTCGCGCCACTTCGACAAGCTGAGGATGCTGTTTTATTGGACACAACTGACTATACATTTGATGAATCTGTTGAAAAAGTGATTTCAATTATCAAAGGAAAGATGTAACTATGTTTTATAAGATTGCAAGGGCATTGGCAAGTGTTTTAACAAAATTCTTATTTTTTCTTTCAGCAAAGGGGACGGAGAATGTTCCCAAGACGGGCGGCGCAGTTTTATGCGCGAATCATCGTTCGGCATGGGATCCGATTTTTATTGCTGTTATTCTGCGGCGACCGCTTGCATTTATTGCAAAAGAAGAGCTGTTTAAAAATAAGCTTTTAGGCTTTGCGATGCGCCACCTAAATTGTTATCCTGTGCGGCGTGATGGCGGTGATCTTGCGGTTGTGAAAACAGCAATTCGCCTTTTGCGGCAAGGCGAACTTTTGGTGATTTTCCCCGAAGGGCAACGCGTTAAGAAAGGCATGAAACCGAGTGCCAAGTCGGGGGCATTTCGCCTTGCGGCTATGACGGGTGTACCCATTGTTCCGATTGGAATCCGCGGTGACATTCGTCCGTTTCATAAAGTACGTCTTCTCGTGGATGCACAGAAGGATATGTCGGTGTATAAAGGTGAGCGCCTTTCAGAGGATACATACACGGACGGGACAAAAACGCTGATGCAAAAAATCTACTCTCTGGCAGAAACGGAGCATATGTTATGATTACAATTGCTAAAACAGCCGGCTTTTGTTTCGGTGTAGACCGTGCTATTAAAATTGCAGAAGAAGCAGCAAACAAAGGAGAACAAGTAAAAACAATAGGCCCTTTGATTCATAATCGACGTGAGGTGGAACGCCTTAGGGCATGTGGTGTGTCGGTTGTTGAAACGCCGAATGATGTAACAAAAGCGGATACAGTAATTATTCGAAGCCACGGCGTTACAGAGGAAACAGAAGCATCCTTTCGAGAACGGTGTGACCATATAATTGATGCTACGTGTCCTTTTGTAAAACGAATTCATACAATTGTGAAGGCGGAAACAGAGAAGGGAAGGCAAGTCATTATTATCGGTGATGCGTCACATCCTGAGGTTTTGGGCATAAATGGGCGGTGCCAGTCTCATGCTATTGTTTTGAGCACAGAAGATGAAATTTACAGTAAAATCAAGGGGTTGGAGCATATCAGCGTTGTTGCACAAACAACGTTCGAAAGAAAAAAATGGGAAAAACTTATAAATCTTATAAAAAACACTTGCAAAGATACCCACTTTTTTGATACAATATGTAATGCTACCAATGAACGTCAAAAAGAGGCGGAAAAAATTGCGGCCGATGCAGATGTGATGATCGTCATAGGAGACAAGCACAGCGCAAACACCGCAAGGCTTCGTGAGATTTGTCGTGCCAATTGCAAAAACGTATACCATGTAGAGGATGCGGCGGAACTAAAAAGCTTAAATCCTACTCTTTACGGAAACATTGGTGTCACAGCCGGTGCATCTGCACCGTACTGGATAATTAAGGAGGTTTTGTACACGATGGAAGAGAACATTCAAAAAGGGGACGTCAGTTTTGAGGAGGAGCTTAAAAATTCACTGGTGACTTTATCGACAGGTGACATTGTTAAGGGCACAGTAATTGGTATTACGCCCACAGAAGTTTATGTTGACCTCGGCTATAAATCAGACGGTGTTATCGATGCCAGTGAGCTTACTGCCGGTTCTGACTCCAAACCTGAAGATGTTGTCAAGGTAGGAGACGAGGTAGAGGTTTATGTGTATCGCGTAAGCGATTTGGAAGGAACAGTTGGTCTTTCCATTAAGAAGCTTGCGGCAATCAAAGGCTGGAAAGTCGTAAACGATGCCTTTGAAAACGGCGAAGATTTAAAGGGCAAAATTGTTGAAGTTGTAAATGGCGGCGTCATTGCTGTAACAAACGGTGTCCGTGTATTTATTCCGGCATCACAGGCAAATGACAGATATTTAAATGACCTTAGCGTTCTTGTCGGCAAGGAAGTGCCGATTCGAATTATAGATATAAATAAGGCACGCCGTAAAATCGTTGGCTCTATCAAAGCAATTCTTGTGGAAGAAAAGGAGCGTGCATTGCAGGAATTCTGGGCAAAATACGATGCAGGCGAAAGAGTATTTAAGGGAACAGTTAAGACATTGACATCCTTTGGTGTATTCGTTGATATCGGCGGTATTGATGGTCTTGTTCACATTTCCGAGCTTTCCTGGAATCATGTAAAGAATCCGGCAGAAGTAGTTTCTGTTGGTCAGGAAATGGAAGTTACGGTTTTGGATGCAAATCGCGAAACCGGCAAAATTTCTCTCGGCTACAGAAAAGCGGAAGACAATCCGTGGGAAATTGCAAAGAACAAGCTGCATGTGGATGATGTTGTGCAAGTTAAGATTGTACGTCTTGTACAGTTTGGTGCATTTGCAGAAATCATTCCCGGCATCGATGGCCTTATTCATATTTCTCAGATTTCCAATAAGCGCATCGGCAAACCGGCAGATGTACTCACAGTTGGTCAGACAGTAGATGCTATGATTACAGACATCAATTGGGAAACGAAGAAGGTTGCTTTGAGCATTCGTGCTCTTATGCCGGAAGAAGCTACTGTAGAAGAAAAAACTGAAGAAACAGCTGCGGAAACAGTCGAAGAATAACATATATTATTAAAAAGGCAAGCTTAATCGCTTGCCTTTTTTCTTTCTTTTGAAATAAAGTATAAAATATGTAAAAAGGGATTGATTTCCCCGAAGAAATTTGGTATACTATTATAGTAAGTAGAGTAATGCACATTTAGAAGTTTTACGGATGGGAAAACTATATTTTAAACAGTTATATACAGACAATTTCACTTGAAAGACGGTGTAATATTTGGAAAAGCTACGAATAAGCGGCGGTAAAACGTTAAACGGAAAAATTCGCGTCAGCGGTGCTAAAAATGCGGCGGTGGCAATTATACCTGCGGTTCTGCTCGTCGAAGGAAAATGTCGCATAGAGAATATTCCGCAGATCAAAGATGTGGAAGCCATTGTAAAGATTTTAGAGTATTTAGGGGCGAGAGTTGAGAAACCTTCCTTAGATGTTTTGGAAATAGATGCAACACCTGTGAATACCTACATGGCAAATTGCGAGCTTGCACAGTCTATGCGTGCATCTTATTATCTTTTGGGTGCGCTTTTGGGAAGACTTGGGCATGCACGTGTCAGGATGCCCGGTGGTTGTAACTTTGGTTCAAGGCCGATTGACTTACACATTAAAGGCTTTGAAGCGCTTGGGGCGGAGGTTTCCATTGAAAGAGACGATGTCATTGCACACGCAGGTCGCTTGACTGCAAATTCTGTCTACCTTGATTTCCCAAGCGTGGGCGCAACTATAAATATTATGCTTGCGGCAAGTCGTGCAGATGGTCTTACAACCATTGAAAACGCGGCAAAGGAACCACATGTTGTAGATTTGGCTAACTTCTTAAATCAAATGGGTGCCAATATCAAGGGCGCAGGCACAGATGTGATTCGTATTCAAGGGGTAGATAAGCTTGGAGGCGGCACATACAGCATTATTCCAGACCAAATAGAAGCAGGCACTTACATGATTGCAGCTGCCGCGGCAGGCGGAGATGTGGTTGTTGAAAATATCATTCCGAAACACATGGAATCTCTTACGGCAAAGCTTTGCGAGGCAGGCGTTGAGATTGAGGAAATGGATGATGCGATTCGTGTTCGCTCAAATGGAATTTTGACAAAAATTAACATAAAAACAATGCCATACCCCGGTTTCCCGACAGACCTGCAACCGCAGATGGTAACGCTTTTAACCAAAGCGAAAGGAACGAGCGTTGTTACAGAGGGTGTATGGGAGTCACGCTTCCAATATGTTGAACAATTGCGTCGTTTTGGTGCAGATATCGTTATTGCCGATGAACGTGCCATTATTCATGGCATTGATAAGCTTTCCGGCGCAGAGGTGAAGGCAACCGACCTTCGTGCAGGAGCCAGTATGATCGTAGCAGGCCTTATGGCGGACGGGTACACAAAAATTCAAAATGTTTCGCATATTGACCGTGGCTATGAGAATCTTGTTGAAAAGCTCAGAAATGTTGGCGCTGATATTGAACGTATTGATGAATAGAGGGCGTATATGTGCAGGTTGATACCTCTTTTTAGTGGCAGCAGCGGAAATTGTACCTTATTTACGTGTGGAGACACCTCTCTTTTAATTGATGCAGGCGTAAGTTGCAAAAGAATTGAAAATGCACTCATGAAGCATGGTAAATCCATGCGTGAGATTGCAGGAATTTTAATAACACACGAACATGCAGACCATATTATGTCAGTCGGCGCATTATCCCGTAAGTATAAAGTACCTGTTTATGCAAGCTATGGCACATGGGATGCGATGCATGCGGAAATTGGGATGGTGCATGCCATTCGCGCCATTAAGCCTGAGCATTTATTTTCCATTCAAGACATAAAAGTGCGTGCATTTTCCATACCACATGATGCGGCAGAACCGATTGGGTATAATATATTTAAAGAAAATAAAAAGTTTACCGTTGCAACGGATTTAGGTGAGATGACAGAATCACTTTTCTTGTCGCTGACAGGGAGCCACGCAATTTTACTGGAATCAAATTACGATGCTGATATGCTTAAAAACGGCAAGTATCCGTATATGTTGAAAAATCGAATTGCAGGCAAACACGGGCATCTGTCGAATGCGGAAGCCGCGGCTACGGCGGCAAGGCTGGCGTGTTTGGGGACAAAACACATTATTTTAGGACATTTAAGTCGCGAAAATAATAAACCAGAACTTGCATATATGGCAGCAAAAAAAGAAATTGAAGCCGCCGGCATATGCATAGACAAGGATATGTGTCTTTCGGTTGCAAACAGAGAGTAGTGCAGGAAGGAGTCAAAAATGAAAAAGCTTATTTCTTTAGTTCTTGCAGCAGCTTTAGTTATGGGAATGGCGTATGGTGTATATACTGTTGCAATGCAAGAGATGATTCAAATTGCTGTATCCACAATTCAGAAAGAAATTCAGGAATTCGCCTCGTCTGAGGTACCTGCGTCAGATATGATTAACGTTTCCGAAATATTGGATGTTGCAGTGTCAACAATTAAAGAAGAGAACGATGGGGCTTCTATATCGGATATTTATAAAAACATAAAAACAAACATTGGAAATTATATTGTGGAGAAAGAACATCAAAAAAAGCCCGATGAATCGAAAC
>JAZNLF010000057.1:0-11290 GCA_045578945.1 Clostridia bacterium
GCCGCACATTTTCACATACAGGTGTATGAGCTTTTATCGGGCAATAACGCAAAATTGCGTGTATGCCAGCATGTCAAAAAAGGAAAAGGGCTTAAGATTGAACGCAGCAAGCAGTATGATTACCAGCACCTTGCCTATAACTTTGCAGGGAATACTGTTTTACCGCTTTTGGTAACGGTTGATCCTGCCGGCAATGACAGCGAAATACACACAAACACACACCCCGGGCAGGAATTTGACTACTGTTTAAGCGGACGGATTTTGATTTCCATAAACGGCAAAGAATATATCTTAGAAGAAGGCGATTCCATCTATTACGATTCTGCCTATCCCCATGGTATGCAGGCCATCGGTGATACGCCTGCAACATTTCTTGCAATTGTAATATAAGGAGACTTTTAAGATGCATATTTGTATTTCGGGCAATCACGCACTTTTTCGTACGCCGTTTTCCAAAACGCACGATTTAATTCAGCTTTTCCGCGGTATTGAACCCAGCCCTGTGTCCGTCAATGGACCCGTTGATTTTATGAGTGCAGGCCTTACCCAAATCGGTAAGCCCGACGCGTGGCATCACGATATTCCGCTGACCATTTCCACAGATGAGGCAACGCCTTGCATGATAAACGGCGCCTGGATCGGCGCGGGGCACGGCCAGCCTTGCGTAGTGGAAATGTATGCACCGTGCCATGACAAAACATATCAGGATATCGGCTCGCTCTGGCAGGATGCAAGCGGTATGAAATGGACGCTTGTTCGTATTATCAATGCGGATTGGCTCGGTTTTGTATCCGAAAATATCGGCGAAAGCGATGCGCGATACGCTTTTGTTAAAAAAATTGAGAGTGCACTTACCTACATCAGCGACGGCGTGCATCCGCGCGAAATTATGCATAGTGAAAATCAGGCCGTTTCCTATTTAAATCGATGCCTTCGTTTTATAAAAAAAGAGATTATCGGCTACAAAAACGGCGAGGCAAGGCGCGTCACGCACGTGATGAACTGCGATTATGCCGAAATAAATGAGGAATATGAAATTATGAATCCTGCGCTTGTAGCCGATGCTTTGCGGCAAAATCGCCCGAAAGACGGCTACACCACGCCCCAACCCTTTGATATCGGCAAACCGATTCTCCGCCATCGCATGACGTATCGTATCATGCCCGACGGCACCATTCTTTGTATTTTTGATTTGGAAAAGTGCATGGATATAGATTTCCAGTTTTGCATGTGCGCCATGTATCAGGAAAAGCTGGATGTATTCGGCGGCGGCATTCACCGCGCAATCCCCGGTGTTTTACCCTTTGAAACCGAGGAAGGTGCTTTTGATTTTTCCATGCCCGTCAGGCTCTTCCCCGGCCCCTTCCCGAAAAACCACTACCTCACACCGAAAGACTGGGCAAATCCCGATTGGGCGCCCGACAGATTTGTGGACGTGTTTCGTGACAATGCGGGGCAGGACCGCATGGGCTTTGCCGCAGGCTATCTGCCGATTTTGGACGGCCAGCCCCAGTATCGCAAGCAGCATTTGCCGCACGCTGCACTTTTATACCATAGCCGAAAAGCATATCCGACGTTTATCGGCGGCGTAGAGCGTGCACGGGGCGTAGCATATAAAAAATATTTTAAATCCCCCGTGGATAAAACTTCAGTATATACTGTCCCTTACGAAGGGAAAACCTATATTTATGTTGATTGTTTCGGCGGCGACACGGCCTTTGTGCCCGTAAGCGGCACCGCGCGCCCGCTTGATGTTACAGAAGGCGTGACCTTTGCGCTCGGCGATGGTGTTCTTTCGGTTTCGGGCGAGAAGGGGCATGCGGTCTTTATAGCAGAATAGGAGTGACTTTTACATGTTTGTTTCCCTTCATGGCGGCAACGCGATGTTTCGTACACCATTTTCCGAAACGCATGACCTTTTGCAGATGTTTCGGGGACTTGGTGAATTCCCGCTTTACCAAAATGCACCTGTCGATTTTATGGGTGCGGGGCTTATGGAAAAAAATAAGTGGGACTATTGGCATATGGATGTACCATTTTCCGTTACAACGGATGAGTCCCCTGCGCTTTATATAAATGATGTGCCGATGGGCGGCAACCACGGCCAGCCCGATGCTGTGGAGGCGTATTTGCCGCAGCACAAAAAAACAGTAGCAGACATCGGCTCTTTATGGGAGGATGAAAGCGGCATAAAATGGACGCTTCTTCGCATCACAACGCCTGACCATCTGGAATTTATTTCAGAAAATATCGGCGAGAGTGAAACGGCGTATGCCTTTGCAAAACGCATCGACGGCGCTTTAAAATATGTAAGCCACGGCAAAAATACGGAAGATATCCCTGCTGCCGCCGAGCAAACCCGCGTGTTTTTATGCTCCGCCCTTGCCGACCGCACGGCAGATGTATTCGGCTTTCTGGACGGAAAGAAAAAAAGAATCGCATCCTCGATGACCTGTGACTATGCAGAGATACACGAAGGCTACACAATTATCAATCCTGCCACGGTGGCGGATGCGCTGCGCCATCGTCGCCCCGATGACGGCTTTACCGCACCGCAATCTCTTGCAATTGGCACACCCATGTTTCGGCATGATGCCGTCTATCGCATTGAAAATGACGGCACGGTTTTATATACCTTTGATGACAGAAAGCTTACGGATATAAAATTCCAGCGCCAGCTTGGCCTTATGTTTCAGGAAAAGGTGGATGTTTTTGGCGGCGGTGTGTACCGCTTCATTCCCAAAACGCTTCCCTTTCAAACGAACGAGGGTACTTTTGATTTTAGTAAGCCGCATCCGCTTTCTGTGGATGCGCCGTACCCGAAAAGCATGTATCTTACGCCCGAGTATTGGGAAAACCGCGATATGCCGCCCGACAGAATTGTGGACATATTTCGGGATAAGGCAGGCGAAAATCGCCTCGGCTATGTCGGCGGCTTTTTGCCGATTTATGACGGCGAACCGCTTGTCCGCCGCCGCAGTTTGCCAAACTGTGCGTATCTTTATGTCACCCGAAAAGCGTACCCGACCTTTATGGAGGGTGACCTTACCGAAACGCGCGGCATCGCATACAAAAAATATTTTGCACCGAAAGGGAAACACTCTCTTGCCTACACAGTTCCCTTTATGGACAAGCTTTACATTTACGTGGACATCTTTGAAGGGGAATCTGTCGAAGTCCCCATCAAAGGAAATTTGCGGATGCTTGAGAAGAGTGACACCATTTCCTGTTCCGCTGAAAATGATATTCTGACAGTTTCGGGCGAAAAGGGCTACGCCGTTTTTGTCTGCGAATAAGCATAAAGGAGCTTACAATGAAAGTTTTACACGATTTACACATACACACGCATCTGTCCATTTGCGGGGACGATTCCGCAACGCCCGAGGCCTATGTTGCCGTCGGCGAAAAATGCGGGCTTACGACGTTCGGCTTTGTGGACCATGTGTGGGACACCGCCGTCTCTCCTGCCCCGAATGATTTTTACGCAAAACAAGATATGGCGCATATCAAAAAGCTTGTTTTGCCAAGCGCGGACGGCAAAACACTCCTTCGCGGATGCGAGGCGGATTTGGCGGCGGACGGCACGCTCGGCCTTTCCGAAAAAGAAGCCAAAAATCTTGACTATGTCCTCGCCGTTCACTCGCACAGTCAATGGGCGGAAATGATTCCCGATGCGGTGCGTCGGAGCCCCAAAAGCCTTGCAAACGCGCTTTGTGAGCGTTTTTCGCTTTTGGTGGAGCATCCGCTTTCCAAGTATATCACCGCGATTGCACATCCCTTCTTCCCGCACGGCAATCGTGATAATATGGACGATGTCCTCTTTCAGATTTCCGACGAAACGTTAGAGGATTTATTCGCCGATGCCGCATATAAAAATATTGCCCTTGAAATAAACGCAACGGCTTTCTCCATGTATGACATAAATGCCATGCACCGCGGTGAGCTTTTCCGCATTTATGAGGTTGCAAAGGATTGCGGCTGCAAATTTGTGTTTGGCACGGATTGCCATAATCCCGCAAAATACGAAGCACTCCATCACCGCCTTGTAATTCTCGCGGATATGCTGGAGCTTACAAAAGCGGATATTTGCCCGCGTTTTGCAAAATAACTAAAAAATGAGGTGGTCTTTTGAACCTTCGCAAAAAGGGAATCTTCTCACAGCTTGACCCATGGCTGACCGTTTCTGTGCTTTTCTCTTTTATCATTGGTTTTATTGCCATATACAGTTCGACCGCAAATATGGGTGCCGCGCGCTTTTTAATTGTGCAGGGTGCCGCCTTTTTAATCGGCATTGCCTTTCTTTTCTTTTTGCCGCGCGTCGATTATGATATGATAGGGCAGCTTGCGCCTTATATTTATATTGCCAATCTCCTGCTTTTGGGGATTGTTTTGCTTATCGGCACGGGTGGCGAAGAGGTTGGTACAAAGGGTTGGATTCGCCTCGGCAGCGTGGGCATCCAGCCTGCCGAAATTGTAAAAATCGGCTTTATCATCTCCTTTGCAAAGCACATTGATGCGGTGCGGGAGGATATAAGCCGCCCGAAAAACGTGCTTTTTTTGCTTTTGCACGGCGGCATTTTAATCGGTCTTGTGCTTTTGCAGCCTGACTTTGGCACTGCGTTTGTGTTTGGTGTCATTATGGTCGGGATGCTTTTTATCGCGGGCATCAGCCTCAAATATCTTTTTGCGGCGGGCGGTCTTTTCGCCATTTTTGCACCGCTTTCCTGGTTCTTCCTTTTAAAAGACTTTCAAAAGCAACGTATTTTAACATTTTTAAATCCCGCGCTTGACCCGCAAGGGGCAGGCTACCATGTGATACAATCAAAAATTGCAGTCGGCTCGGGCGGCGTTTTGGGGCGCGGCATCGGGCAGGGGATTCAGACGCAGTACGGCTATCTCCCCGAAAAACAGACCGACTTTATTTACGCCGTTATCGGCGAGGAAATGGGTATGTGGGGTTGTGTTTTGGTGCTTGTGCTTTTAACAATCCTTATCATACGCTGTTTTACCATTGCACACACCGCGCGTGACGGATTTGGCGAAATGCTCGCGGCGGGCGTCGGCTTTTTATTTGCAGCGCACGTAATTGAGGGCATTGGTATGTGCATCGGGCTTTTGCCCGTCACGGGGATTCCGCTTCCCTTTTTCAGCTACGGCGGCTCGAATTTATTGGCAAGCATGCTCGCGGTCGCGCTGGTAACAAGCGTCAGCCGACGTCGTAAACGCATGCTATTTTAAGCTAAAGAGAGGTAACCATTTTGGAACAGACGAAATCGGGCTTTATTGCCATTGTCGGCCGTCCGAATGCCGGCAAATCAACCATTTTAAATTATCTTTGCGGCGCAAAAATTGCAATTACAACGCCAAAGCCGCAGACAACACGCTCGCAGATTCTCGGCATTGTAAACGGCGAGAATTATCAGATGGTTTTTGTGGACACTCCGGGCGTGCATATTCCGAAAACGCGCCTTGGCGAATATATGAACAATGCCGCCATCGGTGCGATTGAGTCGGTGGATGCGGCGCTTTTGATGGTCGATGCCACGCGCGGCTTCGGCGCGCCTGAAGCACGTATTATTGAGGAGCTTCGTCAAAAGCATATTCCCGCCGTTTTGGCAATCAATAAAATTGATTTGGTGGCGCGCGAAGCGCTTTTGCCGCTGATTGACACGTTCTCGCACGAATACGATTTTTCCGCCATCATTCCCATCTCTGCCAAAACGGGTGATGGTGCGGACTTGCTTTTAAAGGAACTTCTCACTTTTTTGGAGGAAGGCCCGTTTTATTATCCCGAGGATATGATTACCGATAAAACCGAGCGCGAAATTATGGCGGAATTTATCCGCGAGAAGCTGCTTTGCTTTTTGGAGCAGGAAATCCCCCACGGTATCGCGGTCGAAATTTTGGAAATGAAGGATACAGGGAAGACGATTCGTATTTCCGCCAATATCGTCTGCGAAAAAGCTTCTCATAAATCCATTATTATCGGCAAGGGCGGCGCGATGCTCAAACGCGTCGGGCAATCGGCACGCCTTGATGCAGAAAAATTTTTCGGCAAAAAAATATATTTACAGCTTTGGGTAAAGGTCAAGGATGACTGGAGAAACAGTAACTTCATGCTCAAATCCTTCGGCTTTACAAACGAAGAGTAAAGTTTTCCCTGCCATATTTTTTTCCCTTTTGTGCACACTATTTTTTGTGGAAAGGAAGGGTGGATATGACAGGAAAAGAGTACTGGACGTTATTTTGTAAAACGGGGAATCCCGATATGTATATGAAATTTAAGGAAACGGAGTCAAAAGATGGAGCCTATCAAAACAACGGGGCTTGTCCTTCGCACCTCATCACCGACGGAGAGCAGTCAGGCGCTGACAGTTTTAACGCCTGACTACGGCAAAATCAGCATATGGGCACGCGGCATCAAAAGTGCGAAAAACCCAATGCGTGCTGGCTGCGGCGTTTTCTGCTACAGCGAGTTTATTCTCCTGCCGCGCCCGAATATGTATTCGCTGACGGGGTGTACGCTCCTGGAGGGCTTTTACCCCCTGCGCGAGGATGTGGAAAAGCTTTCCTATGCAGTATATTTTGCCGAGCTTTGCGAGCTTTCCGCAAAAGAGGGGATTGAGGCGCGTGAGGTGCTTCGTCTTCTTTTAAATGCTCTGCATTATCTGGCGCATGACAAAAAAAGTGCCGAGGACCTTAAAATCCTCTTTGAGCTTCGGCTTTTGTCCGCTATCGGCTACATGCCCTGTACCATCGGATGCGTTCTTTGCGGCACGCCTGAAGCACGCATTCTTTCCCCGAAAAGCGGCGGCCTCGTTTGTGCCGCCTGCGGAAAAGGACAACCGCTTTCCGCAGCGGCGGTGCATGTTTTGCACGCGTATACCTGTGGCCCCTTAAAGCCTGCCTTGGATTTTGACGGCCAAAGCGTCAAAGATGAGCTTGCCGCACCCGTGGAAGCGTTTTTGCGCTACCACATAGAGGGACAGCCCAAATCCCTTGCATACTTAAAGCGCATGCAGAATATATTAAATAGAACCATAGAGTAAGGAGTAGCTACATATGCAAGAAAAGAAAACAACCTCCTTTATCGGCGGTGCCGCCATCTTAATGGCCGCAAACTTATTGGTAAAGGTTATCGGTCTGGCATTTAAGGTGCCGCTTACTTATTTAATCGGCGAGGATGGCATGGGACATTTTTCCGATGCCTATACCCTTTATACATGGATGTTTGTGCTTGCCACCGCGGGCCTTCCCGTTGCAATTTCCAAAATGGTATCGGAATCTACGGCGCTCGGCAATACGAAGGAATTGCGCCGCATTTTCCGCGTCAGTATGCTGACGCTGGCCATTCTCGGTATAATCGGCACGGGTGTTCTTTACGTCGGCGCAGACAGTTTCGCGGCGCTTATCGGCAATCCAAAGGCGGCGGCAGGCGTGCGCGCCATTGCCCCCGCTATGTTTTTCGTTGCCGTGATGTCTGCCTTCCGCGGCTTTTTCCAAGGGCGGCAAAATATGGCACCTACCGCGGTATCCGAGGTGGTGGAAGCACTCGGCAAGCTGATTATCGGTTATCTTTTGGCGTACCTTCTTCTACCGCGCGGCCTTGAAAATGCAGCGGCAGGTGCGGTCGCGGGTGTTACGGGCGGTGCATTTTTGGGCGCCGTGATTCTCCTTCTCATCTTTGCAGCAAAGCGGCGCAGCTTTTTTCCGAAAACGCCGCAGAATATTTCGGCACGCACTTCGGGCACGTTGTTTCGGCAGCTGATTGCGATTGCCGTACCCATTACCATCGGTGCCTCTGTCTTTAGCCTTACCACGGTCATTGACATGGCCATGATCAAAAGAAGCCTTTTATCTGCAGGCTTTTCGCCTGCGGAGGCGGTGCGTCTTTGGGGGTCCTATTCAGGCTACGCCGTACCGATTTTCAACATGCCCCCCACACTTTTGACGGCGATTTCCATAAGCCTTGTCCCTGCGGTGGCCTCTGCCTACATAAGCGGCAGAAAAAGCCACGCGCAAAGCAGCGTGCAATCCGCTATCCGTATTACCACACTCTTTGCCCTCCCCTGTTCGGCAGGTGTGGCACTGTTGGCAGAGCCGATTTTAAGCACCATCTACAATAACACAAACGCCGCACCCACGCTTTCCATCTTAGGCTGGGCGATTGTATTTGTATCCCTCGTGCAGGTTACGAATGCGATTTTGCAGGCGGTCGGCAAAGTATATCTGCCTGTTATGCACATGATTCTCGGCGGCATCGTGAAAATTATTATTAACCACACCTTGGTATCTCTGCCGTCGATAAACATATGCGGCGCACCCGTCGGCACACTCGTATGCTACGCCTTAATTCTCGTTTTAAACCTTATTGCCATTCGCCGCGTCGTCGGCGTTCGCTATACCCTGACGGATATGCTTCTAAAGCCGATTTTCGCCACGTTTGTCATGGGTGGCGTCACCGTGCTCACCTATCGGCTTTGCGCGCCTTTGGGGCGTGTTATAAGCCTTGTGCCGCCGATTCTCGCGGCCGTTATTACCTACTTTGTACTCCTGTTGGCTTTAAACGCCATCAAAGAGGAGGATGTACTGCTCCTTCCCAAAGGAGAAACACTTGTGCGCATCCTAAAGCGCGCCAAATTACGCAAATAAAGGAGAAATACCATGCAATATACGTTTTCTGATTTAGTGGATATTATGGCCAGACTGCGCGGGGAGGGCGGCTGCCCCTGGGATGCGGAACAAACGCATCAATCCCTCCGCAAAAATTTAATTGAAGAGGCATACGAATCTTTGGAGGCCATAGACAGCGGCGATGGCACCGTTATGGCGGACGAGCTTGGGGATTTACTTTTGCAAATTGTGTTTCACGCCCAAATCGGGAAGGAAAACGGCACCTTCACGATTGATGACATAACGGACGCCATCTGCCAAAAGATGATTCGCCGCCATCCGCATGTGTTTTCGGACGGCACAGCCAAAACCAGCGCAGATGTATTGGAAAAATGGGACGAAATTAAAAAGCAGGAAAAGAAGCAATCCAAAGCCTCGGAAACGCTTTCCTCCGTATCCGCCTACCTGCCTGCGCTCATGCGCGCGGAAAAGGTGCAGGCGAAGGCCGCCAAGGTGGGCTTTGACTGGCCTGATGCTTTGTCCGCACTCGATAAGGTGCGTGAGGAAACAGAAGAAGTATCGAAAGCGCTTCGGGATAACCATGCCATAGAAGAGGAAATCGGCGACCTTTTATTTTCCGTTGTAAACGTCGCACGCCTGGCCGCACTGGATGCCGAGGAAACAATGCAGCATGCCACGGAGAAGTTTATACGCCGTTTCTCAAAAATGGAAGAAATTGCGGTCAAAACAAACAAAAAATTGGATGAATTGCACATAGACGAATTGGAGCTTTTGTGGAAAACGTCGAAAATCGAGCTTGAAAACTAAAAAAAGAAGGAATTTTGCACGAAATGGCGAATAAATAAGTAGTATTGTTTTTACAATATGAATACCATATTTTCGCATGGAGGTAGAAAAATGAACAAAAGTGAACTGGTTGCAGCAATCGCAGCCGAGGCAAATCTCTCCAAGAAGGATGCAGAAAGCTTTGTAAACGCTTTTTCCGCATGCGTTTGTGACGCATTGGTAAAGGGCGACAAGGTACAGCTCGTCGGCTTTGGCACCTTTGAAACAAGAACACGTGCCGCACGTGAGGGCATCAACCCGCAGACAAAGGCTAAAATCAAAATTGCAGCCTCTAAATCTCCGGCATTCAAGCCCGGTAAAGTTCTGCGTGACGCATTGAACTAACATAGGAATTTTAGCGCTATAGCTTCAAAGAACGGATAGAAGGCGTATAAAAATGCGCCCACTATCCGTTTTTTGATTGTAAATCTTTTCGTTGACGATTCTGGCTTTTTATGCTATGATAGAAAAAGAAAGGATGAAATTTTTTATGGATATAAATTCTTATATTGACGCTTTACGTGGCTGCAGCTGCGGGCGAATCCACACGGCTGATTTGCGTCATGTGGTCATAGAATCCAAAATTGATGCGGGCAAGGTTTTAAAGGACAATCACTTTCCCAAAAAAATCTTGCTGGTTGCAGATAAAAACACGCTTTCTGCCGCAGGCGATATTGAGTCAGACCTTGCGCGTGCAGGCTTTTTGGTGCAATCCCTTTTGTATGATGACCTCCGTGTTGCCACGGATATCGAGGCCACACGCGTAGCACGCGAAAGCGCGCCTTTTGGTGGCATTTTGTCCGTCGGCAGCGGCTCTTTAAACGATATTTGCCGCCGCGGTGCACTTTTGGCGGACAAGGATTTTGCAATTTTTGCCACCGCACCGAGTATGGACGGCTTTGCATCGGGCACCGCGCCGATTACGCACGGGCAGTTTAAAACCACATTGCCCGCGCGCCAGCCCTCTGTCATTATGGGGGACACAAAAATTTTAGCCGCCGCACCGAGCATTTTAAAGGGCGCAGGCTTTGGGGATATGATGGCAAAATATATTGCGCTTTCCGACTGGAAAGTGTCGCACCTTCTGACGGGTGAATATTATTGCCCCGAAATTGCCGCCCTTGTGCGCCGCACAATTGACAATCTTCTCGGTATGGCAGACAAGGTCAATTCCCCTTCCGAGGAAGCCGCGGGCGCGGTGATGGAATCCCTTGTCCTGACGGGGATTGCAATGAAGCTGGCAGATTCCGTTCGCCCTGCCTCAGGCACAGAGCATATTATTGCACATTTTTGGGAAATCCAAAAGCTTGCACAAGGAAAGCTCTCCGATTTTCACGGGCGGAAGGTTGGCGTCGGCACGCTTTACGCGGCAAGGCTTTACCATGCGCTCGCTACACATAAAACGATTTCGGCGCATCCCGACAAAACGGATTGGGATGCGGTATACGCCGTATACGGCAAGGCGGTAGAGGATGAAATTCGCGCGCTTAACACCCCGTCCGTTACCGATGAAACGACGCCCTCGCGCATAGAAGCGGTCTGGTCTGAAATCTGCGCGGCCATCGCGGAAATTCCCGCACCCGCGGTCTTGGAAGCAGCCCTTAAAAAGGCGGACTGCGCAACCACGGCGGCGGAAATTGATGTTTCGGAAGCGCTCTCTATAAAAGGCGCAGCATACCACCCGTACATGCGCCACCGCATGACGCTTTGGCGCCTTTTGCCGATGCTGGACGTGCCCATAAATTTTAGTGACTTTTGTATATAAGTTCAATGTGCCAAAATCTTGTAGGGAACGTCTTTCTCGCTTTATATTTTTCGGCAGGAGCAAGCC